>CALWJW010000041.1 GCA_944381095.1 uncultured Clostridia bacterium
ACTTGTGCGTCGCCAGTAACATTTAGGGTTTTACCCGAAAATGAAATACCCCCCGTTTGACGGGGGGATTTTTATTACGCAAATCATCAGTTACTCATTAACGTCGCTGAACTGAGTGCAAACGCAAGGTTACAGATTGCAATATTTCATTCTTTGAATTTTTGGTATACGGTTTACCTGAAAATGGGACTTTCAGCGTATAATCGGCGGTGTAAGAGGAAATATTAAGTCAGAATTAAGATTTCCGGAGGAAAAATCTGTGGAAGAAAAAATGTTTTGTTTTCAGTGTCAGGAAACGGCGGGCGGTACCGGGTGCAAGGTTTCCGGAGTTTGCGGAAAAGGTCCTGAACTTGCCGCTTTACAGGATCTGCTGGTAAATGAGAGCCGAAGCTTGGCGTCGGTAGTATGCAGTCTGGAAAATCAGGGGATGGACATACCGGAGGACATTCCGTCAATGCTTTCGTGTAATCTTTTCATGACGATAACCAACGCCAATTTTGACGCAGAGGCGATAAAGGCAAGAGTCAGAGAGACAGTAGAGCGGAAGCTGGAACTGATAGGTCGCGCCGAAAGCGAAGCTGTTTTTGACAAAGATGCTTTATGGGACGGAGAAGGGGAATATGTTGAGAAAGGTAAATCCGTAGGAGTGCTTTCGGAGCCTGACGAGAACAAAAGAAGCTTACGTGAGCTGATAACCTACGGGCTGAAAGGAATATCCGCGTACATGAAACACGCAGAAGTACTTGTAAATACATACGCGGATACCGGTGAATTTCTTGTGCGCATGCTTGCGCAAACTTTGAAAACCGGGACAGACGAAAATGAGCTCATAAGGTCAGTGCTTGAAACCGGGAAGTACGGGGTTAAGGTAATGGCGCTTCTCGATAACGCAAACGTTTCTGCGTACGGTGATCCTGAAATATCAAAGGTAAACACCGGCGTCGGTTCAAATCCCGGGATACTTGTTTCGGGACATGATCTGAAAGATCTTGAAATGCTTCTTGAACAGTCAAAGGGAAGCGGTGTGGATATATACACTCATTCGGAAATGCTGCCTGCGCACTACTATCCGTATTTCAAAAAATACAGTCATTTTATCGGCAATTACGGCGGAGCGTGGTGGGAACAGAAAAAGGATTTTACTTCGTTCAACGGAGCGATACTGATGACCACAAACTGTATCGTTCCGCCATCGGATGTTTACAGAGACAGACTGTACACTACCGGTACCGCCGGTTATCCGGGATGTAAACATATACCCGGAAAAGCGGGAGAGGAGAAGGATTTTTCCGAAATAATCGAACATGCCAAAAAGCTGAACCCTCCGACAGAAATTGAAAACGGACAGATAACCGGAGGCTTTGCACATTCCCGGATAACGGCACTTACGGATAAAATCGTTGCGGCGGTAAAACAGGGAAAAATCAGGAAATTTGTTGTTATGGCGGGATGTGACGGAAGATCGTCAAAAAGGGAATACTATACGGATTTTGCCGAAAAGTTGCCTTGTGACACGGTTATCCTCACCGCCGGATGCGCAAAGTACCGTTATATAAAATCGGAGCTCGGCGATATAGACGGAATCCCCAGAGTTCTTGACGCGGGACAGTGCAACGATTCGTATTCAATAGCCCTGACCGCACTGAAACTGAAAGAGATATTCGGCGTCGACGATATTAACGACCTGCCGGTGATCTACAACATTGCGTGGTATGAACAGAAGGCTGTAATAGTACTGCTTTCGCTTTTGTACCTCGGAGTAAAAAACATCAGACTCGGACCTACTCACCCGGCATTTCTTTCCTCGGGGGTGGGCAGAATGCTGAAAGAAAAGTTCGGACTGAAAGAAATTACAAGCGCAGAAAGCGATATTGAAAGCTGTTTTGAAACAGTCTGACTGCAACTGCTTCAAATTCAGTGAAAAATTCCTTTATATAAAACCTTCCGGCTTTGTGAAATAAGGAAAACACAAAACCCGTAACCGATCAAAACAGACTGTCTTGAAATCTTGACGGTCTGTTTTTTCTTTTGTTGACACATATGTTAAAATTCGTTACTTGAAAAAGCGTAAATAAATGTGTATAATAGTTAAGTAAACAGGAGGAGTTATGTTTTGTGAAAATCTGAGACATTGCGGGATATCTGCCGGTTATACCCAGCAGCAGCTTGCGGAGAAGCTGTGGGTATGCCGTGGATGTAAAATTGTTTTGACACACATTATAAGCTTTGTCAAAGCCGTTTGGTAGACAATACAGACTTTTTTTCCTACAATAAAATGCAAGGGAGGTACAGAGGCATGGAGTATGATATCGGAAGTAAAATCAAGGCGGCAAGGATGGGAAAAAGGCTGACGCAAGAACAGGTTGCCGAACTGTTGGGAGTGAGTCGCCAGACTGTTTCAAATTGGGAAAATGAAAAATCCTATCCGGATATTATCAGTGTCATCAAAATGAGTGAATGCTACGAAGTCTCTCTTGACTATTTATTGAAGGGAGAACAAAAAATGAAAAGCTATTATGATTATCTCGAAGAAAGTACAAATGTTGTAAAAAGTAACACTAACAGAAATAAAATAATTATAGTTTTCTCGTATCTGTTGATTTGGACGCTGTCAATGGTCGTGTTTTGGTTCTTTACAAGCGGAAGCGACGCTATGGGTTACAGTTTGATGTTTATTTGGATTATCCTTCCGGTAGCGACGTTCACTGTGTCCGTTGTTATCGGTAAAAATAACTTCTGGGGAAAATGGAAATGGGCGTTTACCGTTTTCTTCGGCGCAATGTATATGCTTGCTGATTACGGCACATTTAAAATGGCAAACAACATTGCTTTTAACAAGCTGAATATCCCGGAATTCGGAATGATTGCAGCCGGAGCAATAATTTCTGCAATCGGTATGTTGTCAGGTTCATTGTGGAATCAGAAATGCTACAACCGGAGTAAAAAAGATAAATAAAATCTTGCGGTGAGCGGAAGTGCCGTCGTCTTTTCTTATCAGTAGAAATTTATTAAGGGTTAAGTAATGGGAAGCCGGCAAATGAGTGTGACTGTATAAAGTAAGTCAAAAAAGCAAAGAAATATTTGCTTAGCGCAGAAAGCGATATTGAAAGCTGTTTTGAAACAGTCTGACTGCAACTGTTTCATATGCATGAAAATTTTCTTTTATATAACGTTCCGGCTTTGTGAAATAAGGAAAACACAAAACCCGTAACCGATCAAAACAGACTGTTTGGTATCATGACGGTCTGTTTTTTTGTTTCGTTGACACAGATGTTAAAAATCATTGCTTGAAAAAGTGCAAATAAATGTGTATAATAGTTAAGTAAACGGGAGGATGCTATGTTTTGTGAAAATCTGAGAAGTTGCAGGATATCTGCCGGTTATACCCAACAGCAGCTTGCGGAGAAGCTGTGTGTGGTACGTCAGACGGTCTCAAAGTGGGAAAAGGGAATATCTGCGCCTGACTGCGAAATGCTGATACGTATTTCAGAGGCACTCGGAGTTTCCGGGTCAGTTCTGTTGTCCGGCTCTGAAACAACAGCGGATACCGGAGAAGCCACTGACCGGCTTTCAGCAGGAAAAGATTTTGCCTGTTTGTCTGTAAGCGGTGACAGATTTATCAAAGACACGGAAAAAATCGAAGTACCGAAAGAGCTGACTGACAAAAATCTGTCGCTCGGTGAAGAAAGTGAGAAAATAAAGGGTGTGGCAATATTTAAAAAAAATTACGGAAAATCCGCAGATAAAGACACCCTCAGCGCAGATTATGAAGAAAGTACGGAAGAAGAAATTCCGGCGTGCTTGAACGGAATACACGGAAAAACTGAGAAAAACTGTCAAAGAAATATCAAAGAATCCGATGCAGGCTTTTGTAAGTGTCGAAAAAATCACTTATATAAAGTCCGGAAATGTCCGTATAAAACCGGAGAAAGAGGAAACACTTCCGGACCCTTATTTTCAAAGGTGAAATATCCGGTTGTCCTTATCATACTGGTCGTAACTGCCGCTCAGGCATTTGTTGCGGCGTATCTGTCGGCAGCTCCGTTATTGCATTCTCTGATCGCCGGCATACTGGCAGAAACCGGTTCCGGAAGTATAGGCGGCGCCGAACAATCCACCGAGATCGTGATAGTGTCCGAGGTCGGAAGCGGCGTGCCTTATACCGTACTTTTTGTCTGCATTTTTATTTCTTCATTGACTGCGGTAAAGATGTTGGCAGGAAGTCTCAGAAAATGAATTACCTTTATTTTTGTCTGTTACCTGATGAGTAAAACAGCGTGCGTATGACCGGATATATCACGGAAAATAACCGGACATATCACTGAAAATATATGGGGGCAGACGTATGGGATACATAAACGGTATTAAAGGAAAGGAAGTACAAGTGATAAAAAAGATTTTGTTTTTGACTATGGCTTTGATCTTGGGAGTGCTTGCCGGATGCACGGAAAATGTGCCGGAAATTGACGGCTTTGAGTGGAAAATGGAATCTGTTCAGCAGGGAAGTGACGGTCGGTATATTTTTTGTTCCCCTGAAATGTCCGATATATTTGAAAACGTTGAAATTGCCGATGTGGAATGCGTCGCGTCGGACGGAAAGATAACTGTCATAAATAACGCCGACGGGAAGGTCTGCGAAGGTAATTACAGAATAATAAGCAGCGATGCCAAATCTGAGATCTATGAAATTATATTCGGTGAAAAAACCGGATATGCGGTATGTGCGATGACAGAATATGATGACGGCACCCGTAAACCGACGTTTGTAATGAATATAGGTGAAATGACGGTTAATTTTTCACCGGGTACCGACTTATAATGTAATTTCCCGAACTGCAAAAATTGCGGGCTCAGATGATTTGAGTTACTAAACACCGGCATTAAAAAAGCACACCTTGTTGCAAGGTGTGCTTTTTTCCGGTCACAGAGCTGTTTTGAAAACAGATACTGCGATCATCAAAGCGGCAAATCGGAAGCAATTATGTTTTTCAGGTGTTTTGTTCCGGACACGCGTCGGTTATCAGCTGACCGGACGGAAAATATTCCTTTGAGCGGTACATATAAATGTTGCCGTAGCTCCAGTTGTAATCGCTTGCGTTGTGACGGTCAAAGGTTATCCAGTAATAAAACCGCCTGGTTCCGGAGCTGTGAGCGAACACTGTTCCCCAACCCCTGAAACCGCCGTCGTCGTAATTACAACTGAGCGAATGGCGGACCGAAAAATCATTATACGGATAAACGTCATATTTGGCTCTTGAATTGAAATCGGTCCCGCATACAAAACAGTAACCGTCTTCAAACGGGACCATAAGTCCGCCTGTTTTTCCTCCTGTGGGCGTGATGTCTGCAAAGACAAAGCCGTCAAGAGGCTGATCGGAAACGAATCTCAGATACTTATATCCTTCTTTTCCCGACAGGCGGCAGACCGTCAGATTCCATTTGCCGTCAATAAAGCAGAGATCGGGATCCTCGTCTCCGGTTATGCCGGCAAAAGCGTAAATATTTTCCCCTGACGCTTCTTCAAGTAATTTTACGTCGATAATATTCAGCCCGAAACGGGGGTCCGCAGATGTTTTTGTCCTTCCGAGAATATGTCCGTGGCTGAAAGAACACATCCAAATGTACCAAAGTCCGGCATTTCTGTCGAAAATGACCGAGCTTGCCACGTCTGTACAGCATTTTCCGTCGCCGGTATCGAACAGCATTACGCCCTCCATTCTGAAATCGCAGAGCGAAGGACAGACTGAAATGACCGTCTGGAACATTTCCGATTGGAGTCTTGACGTGAATGTAAAGAAAATTCTTCCGTTTTCGACGATAGGGGTTCCGTCTTCGTATCTTATAGGCTTCATGTCCGCATGGCTTATCCCGTCACAGACAAAAGCGGTGACGCCGGAAATGACTGCCCGGGAATTTTTCAGTGCACGGCAGTAAATTGCCGCACAGGTATCGGAAAAAACATCGTAAAATGACAGCCTGTCAAAACCCGCAAAAACAAAATCACCGATAAGGCTTTCGGTTCCGTTTTCTGTTTTGTACAGAGTCACACCTGTGTTTCTGAAAGTCAGGGTGAAAGCGGTGCCGTCAATATTTCCTTTGTTGCCGCAGGAAAAACGCTTTTTTTCATTTTGAAATGATATCTCCCCTTCGCCTTCACTGTTTACCCACATTTCAAACATGGTTTCTTTGTTTTCAAGGGATATACCGACATCGCAGTCACAGGCGGTATCTACCTTGAAAGAGTAGCTGATGACCGGAAAAAATGATGAAAAAATGCGTTTTACGCACGCCTTTCCGCAGCTTTTAAAGGTATAAGCACCGCCTAAAACCGATTCGGTAAATGTTCCTTCGGATATTATCAGCGGATACGGGTCACCTCTTTTGTCGGAGGTGAAGTCCTTGACAAGACTCATCTCGGCAACGTCAAGGCGCATCCGTCTGTACGGGTTTAATGAAAAACAACGTTTGAAATTCAGTTCATGCAGTTTCATAAAAATCCTTTCTCCGGTAAACCGGTATAAACCTTTATAAATTCCGCGAAGTCGGATAAAAACATATTCAGTCGGGAGGATTCGGAAATTGTTGAATTTTAAGCGTTTTCCGAGGCTTTTGAAGGCGGATACCCGTACTTCTTTTTAAAGCAGGCGCTGAAATAATTCTGGTTCGAGTAGCCGCACATAAGCGCGCATTCCTTTACGCTGCAACCGGACGCAAGCAGCTTTACCGCTTTTTCGAGTTTCAGAATATCATAGTAAGCCGCAGCGCCGCAGCCAAGATATCTGTGAACGGTCTTTTCAAGTGCGGGTATGCTCATTTTGCATTCGTTTGCGATGTCGGCAACAGTCAGGTTTTCAGAAATGTGATTTTCCATGCAGTCAAGGATACGGATGTAATTGTCGTAACTGCGGCTTTTAAGTCCCGGCTTGTTTTTGAGAGGTACGTCGAGTGCTTTTGCAAAGAAAAGTTCAAGTTCTTTTATAAATATTGACGCCTTGTATTCTTTTCCGGGCAAAATCCTGTCTATCCAGATCCCCTGCTGAGTTACCGACACGCCGCTGTTCAGTGGGAGCGGTCTCATTTCGAAGATCTCGGTCAGCCGGTCGTAAAGTCCGGAGATCTTCCGTTGCAGATCGTCTGAGAGATGGAAAATGTTATCACTGAATTTGGGAAATGGCGCGGCGGAAAAGGTGAGAATGACCGATACCGGTTTACTCTGTGAATGTTCCCATATTGCGTGGAATTCTCCCGGACGGTGCACAGTCATCTGCCCTTTTGAAAGAAGATAAACTTTTTTACCCGATGTAACGCCGACAGTGCCTTTCAGTACACAGACCGCCTCGTAAAAATCGTGACTTTCTCCTTTGAAAGAATAGTTTTTGCTGAATTTTTGCTTGGAAAAAGTGAAGATCTCACTGACAGAGACGGGGTTCTGTACTTTGCATCCTTTTTCAGCCATATAAACTCCTTTGTTTTCTTTCGAAGTAACACTCCGACGAAGGTATCAGAAATTATAGAAAAATGATAGAAAAAAGTATATACATATGTTTTTGAATGTGTTAAAATACAGTCACAAAGGGGACAGTTACCGTTGACGCTGCTTTCCATACAATTATAAAATACAGACGGCTGTTTTGTCAACACAAAACTGAAAAATGCCGCGGACAATTTACTGCCGCACGGCTTTAGGTATGGAAAAATAACGGCAAAGCGTCAAGAGTCTGTTAAAATCGGTGCCGGCAAAAAAATCCGGCGGGAAATAATAAATTTTTTTACGGAGGAAGCAAAATGGCAAAAACAACACTTGTGGTAATGGCTGCCGGAATGGGCAGCAGGTTTGGCGGACTTAAACAGGCGGAGCCGATAACCGCAGACGGAAAATGCATACTTGATTTTTCCGTGTACGACGCAAAAGCGGCAGGATTTGACAAAGCGGTATTCATAATCAGAAAAGATATGGAAGATGATTTCAGAAGACTGGTCGGAGACCGTATTTCAAAGACAATAGAGACGGCATACGTTTACCAGAGCACCGACGATCTGCCGGCGGGAAGAACAAAGCCGCTCGGCACAGGTCATGCGATACTTTGCTGCGCAAAGGAAGTGAAAACACCGTTTGCAATAATCAACGCCGACGATTATTACGGACACAATGCCTTCTTTGAAATGCGCAGACACCTTGCGTCAGCGAAAAGCGGTGAATATGCTATGACTGCGTATCATCTCGGAAATACGCTCAGTAAGAACGGAACGGTATCAAGAGGTGTGTGCAGAGTAAAGGACGGATATCTTGAAAAGGTGACCGAAATAACCAAAATAGACCCCTATGGAAACTGTGAAGTTGACGGAGAAAAGAAAGTTCTCCCGCCTGAAACGCCGGTATCGATGAACCTATGGGGACTGACGGAAGATATTTTCGGCATTCTTGAAGAGGAGTACCGCAAATTCCTGCTGACTGCCAATCTGGCAAAGGACGAGTTTTTCATACCGAGTGTGATATCTGAGGCGGTTGACAGTAAAAGGGCGACGGTAAGGGTTTACAGCAATACCGATAAATGGTACGGTATAACATACAGGGAAGATCTTGCGGAAGTAAAAGAAGCGATCGGAGGTTATATAAAAGATGGACTGTACAAAGGAATATGAAAAAATTGCAGAGCAGTTCTGCCTTGAAGGAAAGGTCCTCGGTATAGAGCCGTACGGCAATGGGCATATAAACAGGACTTTTCTTGTTACTACCGACAAAAAAAGATATATAATGCAGCAGATGAACACAACCGTTTTTCCGGATACGGACGGACTTATGAACAACATCTGCCTTGTTACGGAATATCTAAAATCAAAAGGCGAAGAAACGCTTGACGTAATTCCTACGGTAGACGGCAAAAGTTATTTCAGGGATGAAAAAGACGGAAAACCGTACAGATTTTACGCTTTCATAGAAAATACCGTTTCATATCAGATTGTAGAAGACGCAGAAGTTTTCAGGAGCTCAGGGGAGGCGTTCGGTAACTTTCAGAACAAGCTTGCGGGTTTTGACGCTTCACTGCTTGTGGAAAGTATAAAGGACTTTCACAATACGCCGAAAAGATATGAGGCGTTCAGAAAAGCGGTAGGTGACGACAAGTGCGGAAGGCTTGCGGGCTGTCAGGTGGAAGCCGAGTTTGTAACAGCACGTAAGGATACGTTCAGTAAAGTCACCTCGGGACTGTCAAACGGTGAGATCCCGCTCAGAGTCACGCATAACGATACCAAGCTCAACAATATACTTATGGACGCCGTTACAAATAAAGCGAGAGCGATAATAGACCTCGACACGATAATGCCGGGTTCGATGCTGTACGATTTCGGTGATTCGATAAGATTCGGAGCGTCTACTGCGCTTGAAGATGAAAAAGACCTCGGCAAGGTGCATTTTGACATAAATCTTTTCAGGGCATATACCGAAGGATTTTTGTCGGCAGTACATTCGAGTATAACCGCAAAGGAGCTTGAACTTCTGCCGTACAGTGCGTACCTTCTCACAATGGAATGCGGAATGAGATTTCTTACCGATTATCTTTCGGGGGACACATATTTCGCAATAAAATATCCGGAGCACAATCTGGTAAGAACAAGGACACAGTTCAGACTTGCGTCTGAAATGGAAAAATCTTTTGAAGAGATGTCAAAGATCTGTACTGATTGCATGAAAAAATACAGTTGACAGGCATCCGGCAGGCAAGTAAATAAGACAGGGCGCCTTTATCGCAATGAAGTGAGCTGAAAAAATCACAACTAATGGCAAGTGATTTGGCGGAGAACGGTCTTAAACGCAGTTACTGAACAAAAACCCGGGGGCTGTTCTCGGTTATCTGCTGAAAGCAAAAATTTCAAAAATAGCCGGCGCTGTGGTGCCGCAAGGAGGATAAATATGGAAAAGATAAGAATAGGTGTAATTGGACTCGGAAACAGGGGATACGCACTGATAGGCACAGTTCTTTCCTGCGAGGAGGCAGAAATAACTTCGGTAAGCGACGTATATCAGGACCGGATAGACAGGGCGGCAGAAAAGGTAAAAAAGCTCAGAGGTAATGAGGTGAAAAAATACAGCGATTACCGTGAGCTTCTCAAAAGCGATGAAGTTGACGCGGTTCTGGTCGCTTCCGGCTGGGAAAACCATGTCGAAGCGGCGGTGCTTGCCATGAAATGCGGAAAGGCAGTGGCAATGGAGGTAGGCGGAGCGTACAGTATAGAGGACTGTTACCGTCTTGTCGATACATACAGAGAAACGCAGACGCCGTTTATGCTTATGGAAAATTGCTGCTTTGACAAGTTCGAATTACTGACAACATCGCTTGTGAGGGCAGGAAAGCTCGGAGAAATAGTGCATTGTCACGGAGCGTACGCTCATGATCTGCGTGACGAGGTCACGGGAGGAAATGTCAACCGTCATTACAGATTAAATAACTATCTGAGACGAAACTGTGAAAATTATCCTACGCATGAGCTGGGACCGATAGCTAAACTTCTTGATATCAACCGCGGAAACAGAATGGTCTCTCTGGTATCGGTAGCTTCAAAAAGCGCAGGGCTCAAAGAATACGTGAAGAGCAGAAAACCTGATCCCGCGCTTGAAGGAAAGGAGTTTGCGCAGGGAGATATAGTGAGCACCATAATAAAGTGTGCACGGGGCGAAACCATTACGCTGACCCTTGATACCACTCTTCCCAGATATTATTCAAGAGAGTTTACCGTACGAGGCACAAAGGGGCTGGCATGGCAGGAAGCCAATATGGTGATAATAGAAAATGAGTGCGATACGCACGCTTACAAAGAAAACTGCAACAGCGCCGACAGGTATGCGGAGTATCTGCCGCCGGTATGGAAGAACATAACCGAAGAACAGCTGCGCCTCGGTCACGGAGGTATGGATTATCTTGAATTCAAGGCGTTTTTCAAAGCGCTGATCAACGGGGAGGAAATGCCGGTAGATGTTTATGACGCTGCGGCGCTGATGTGCGTGACGACACTTTCGGAAAAGTCAATAGCGCTCGGCGGAATGCCACAGTCTGTACCGGACTTCACTGAGGGCAAATGGATATTAAGACCGTCAAAGGACGTAACCGAACTGTCGTGATCTGACGGACAAATGGCAAGAAGGCGAGCAAAAGCGGACGCTTAATAATAGCATAATAATAATAACTGTAATAATAAACTACAATTATAAACGGTAAGAAATTCGCAGTGGCGCAAAAAAGTCGCGTTTTCTTTAATTGACTGTTGTTACTGTTTTTCGGCGGCTTTTGTTGACTTTCGGTGACTCAGATGATATAATATGCACGTAGACGGAGATGCTTTTGTGTTTCCGGGTGCGTGCATTTTTGTTTTCGGAAATCCGCCTTCAACCGACAGCACTGTCAAAATACATAACCGGGATGTCATGGTGTTACGGACATATAAGCAATTTCGTAATCGATGACCGGAATTTTAAAAATTCATGCCGATATTCACAGGAAGTTTTAACTTCTTACAGGCTTTGTTTTACAAAACTCCGTGCTATGCAGGTTTTATTTTTTACAAGTTTCTGTTGTTTTGACGGGTTACGGAATATATGTACTGCGCCGCAAATACGGGAATATCAATGGATTCAGAAAAACTTTTACTGCACGTTTGCGCGCTACAAAATTTTTTTACAAAACCTTTTGCATGACGAGTTTTATTCCTTGCAAAACATTTTGCTTTACAAAGTATTTTCCATGCAAAACCTTTTGCTCTGGAAAGTTTCGCAGAATGAAGATTTAATTTTTTACCGGGTAAAGTTTTATAGTTTATAATGTTTTTTTACTTGGCAAGTTTTTGCTAAACGAAGCTCCGATTTTTTTGATTTTACCGCCTGAAAACTTTTACTGCACGTTTGAGCTTTATAAAATTCTTTTTTTACAAAACTTTTTTGCATGACAAAGGACGATTACTACGGACTCCCGTACAGCAATGATATGGGAATGCAGAAAGGACGAGAGAATTTTTCCGAGTATCCCCCGCTTCCGCTTATCAGCGGTGACAGCGAATGAAATATCCCGGCGCTTGCGTTATTCATGATTTTACGCCGTGGTTATCGGCATTATCATAACTGAGAAAGAATTGATGTTAGGTTAAGCGACCGGTCATTCCGTGTCGAAAAGAGAAACAACTGACAGCCGTGCCCGACTCGGGCAATTGTAAAGCTTTCCTTGCTTGCCGCCGATTTAAATGTACAAGTCGAGCGATTTAATAAAAAATAACGCAAAAAAATCAGCAATAATAATCTTTTAGTAAGCAAATTAAAACAATAATCAACTAATAAATTGAAGGAGAATAATAATGGATTGTTTGTTCTGTAAAATAGTAAACGGAGAGATACCGAGCAGTAAAGTTTATGAGGATGACAAAATTTTCGCTTTCAAAGACATAAATCCTCAGGCGCCTGTACACATTCTTATAGTTCCGCGCCGGCATATAGAGTCTGCTGATGAAATAACGGATGAAAACAGCGGGGTGATCGCGGCGATATTTGAAAAAATACCTTCGATTGCCAAAAGTGCCGGACTGACAGAAGGATACAGGATAATAACAAACTGCGGCAGACACGGCTGCCAGTCTGTAAAGCATCTTCATTTTCATTTGCTCGGCGGCGCACAGCTGGGCGAAAGGATGGCGTAAAATGTTGGAAATTCAAAAACTGATTGCTTTGAGAAACATTCCGTCGCTTTTTTCCGAAAGTGAAAAAAATAAGATAAGCGGCGTTATAACCGATCCCGATATATTCGCGGCGAAAAGGCAGGAGTTACTGACTGTTCTTGACAATGAGATCTACGGCACAGCGCCGTCCGCACCGAAAGATCTTACTGTGAAAAAGACCGACATCAGCCGGAAAATATCTGATTTTTCAGGTAAGGCTGCGGTGTCGGAGCTGGAGATTTCTTTCGGAACAGACAAGGGGATATTTTCTTTTAAAGCCACAGAGGTCGTCCCTGTGTCGGAAGTCCCGGTTCCTGTATTTGTTTTCGGAAATTTCCGTCCAGACGTCCCGGACAGATATTATCCTGCGGAAGAGATCATTGACAGCGGATGTGCGGTCGTGGTTTTTGATTTTAATGACGTCACACTGGATAAAGATGACAAATTTTCCTCAGGACTTGCGGCAATGTACGAGAGAAGCAGATACAGCTGGGGCAAAATACGGATGTGGGCATGGGCGGAGAGCCGGATCATGGATTATCTGATGACCTGCGATTATGCGGACAAAAAAAGAATAGCGTCTGTCGGACATTCAAGACTCGGAAAAACGGCGTTGGTGTGCGCAGCTTACGACGACAGATTTTCACTTGCCTGCGGCAACAACAGCGGTTGCTCCGGTGATGCTTTAACACGGTGTAAAAAAGGCGAGAGAGTAAAGCAGATAACGGACAACTTTCCTTACTGGTTCTGTGATAATTACAGGAAATACAGGGACAGGGAAGATGAAATGCCGTTTGATCAGCATTTCCTGCTTGCCGCGATAGCTCCGAGGAGGATATCTCTCGGCGCAGCCTTCGAGGATGAATGGGCGGATCCTGATTCTCAGTATCTGTCGGCCTGCGCGGCTTCTGAAATTTATGAAAAAATGGGACTTAAAGGCTTTGTTCACCCTGATCGGCTGCCGATGCCGGGCGACCGGTTTGCAAGCGGCGAAATAACGTACCACCTGAGATCCGGAAAGCACTTTTTTTCAAGAACCGACTGGCTTGTTTATATAGATGAAATAAAAAAGTCGGTCGTTCAATTGAAAAACTGATACCGGGTTATAAAAAGCTTTGATATCGTAAAAAGCAGTGCGGTTATGAGCGTTCCGACAAGTGTATGGGCAAGCTTGCCGGTCCGAAAAAAAGAAAACTATAATAGCACAAGAGTATACAAAAGAGCTGCTCGGAGGTCATAGTTACGGTTAAAGAACGACAGTACGGTCGCATAAGCGGTCAAACAGATAAATAAACATAAAAGAAAAATGCCATTCCCGAGAATAAAAAGCAATATCGGAAGTAAAACACAAAAGTGAGTAAAGTGAACAACCGGATCAGGTAACAGTCGGAGTAAGCAGAAGTGCTTCCGGATAAACGGTACGGTGTGGCAACAAATGCAAAACAATGGAAGTGGTGCAAAAAACCGGAAAAATCAACCGAAGGTAAAAGATGAGCATGAAAAACAGGCTTATAAAAGGTGAATATTATAAAAATTGCGGCAATAGCTTGTCTTAAATAACCTTGGGGAACTTCACCGGAAGTCGCCGGAAGTCCCGGAAAGATGCGAAAACAGAATTTCGCCGGAAGTTGCCGAAGATTTCAGCAAGAAACGAAAGCGGGACTTTACCTGAAAAAGACGGAAGTCTCGGCGTGATACACAAAATTTTAGATAATACAAAAAAATAATAAAAAATCCAAGACCGTATTTTGCGTCCTGGATTTTTTATATTTTCGGTGCAGTTGACTCAAAACGTTCAGAAAAGGGAATCAAGAATTTCAAGCAGTTTGAACTTTACCACGTACTCGTAATCCTCGTGTTCTGTCAGAACTCTGATCTGGTTTGCTGTAAACCCGACTTCCGCAAGTTTTTCGCTCGGAATAGCTGTTCCGACGCAGACCTGAGGGAAAAGCATACACCACCAGTTATGGCCGTCCGCTTTTCCAAGCTCAATTTTCAGAGAACGGTATGTTCCGGCGGGAAGGGTAATGTCACCGTATGTCTTTTCCGGATAGTATTCGGTTGTCAGCTTTGCTGTTGCAGAATATTCAAGTCCGTTTTCTTTCAGTACATTATTTGCTGTAACTTCTATTTCTTTTGTCATATTTTGCACAATTTCCGCGGCTTCATCGCGCGTTGTGCATGAGGCGAGCGGCTTTTCAAGAAGCTTTAATATTTCGTCTCTGACTTTCAGCTTTACATTTTGGTCGATATCGGAATCGGAGTTTGCCGGTATATGAAGTCTGAGAGTTTTGTCGTATATGTCGAGTTCTTCCTCCATTGTGAATCTTGCAAAAGATAATGTTACAAATGCCGCTATCGTCAGCGAAAGCAGTAAGATAAGAAACTTTTTCATGATTTATTCCTCGCTTATTTGAGCGGAAAAAAGTTTTTCCGCCCGGATATGTACCGCTGACGAGCTTATTATTCCCACTATTCCGGTTTTTAATCAGAAAGCAGGTGATCCGGTGATTAAAATTTATTTTTGCCGTCGATAATGGCGGTAAGGTAAAAAGTTGCATTTGTCGGGAGGAAAAATGATGATAAAAGGTTGCAAAAAAAATGTTGTATATATACGTAACACCGGTAGCAAGGTATTTGACGAGGCGTATTTTGTAGTCAGCGACTCAGATGACATGCCGCCTGTAAAAGGAAACGATATGGTTACCGAAGCGAAAAAGCTGATCACCGAGCTTGTCGGAGAAGAGCTGACGGTCAGGGAAAGTAAAGCTGGAAATAAATGTGTACACAGCTTTTTGTGGTTCATTTCGGGTGTTGCAGTGACGTTGCTGCTTAACCTGACTGTCTTTTTTCTCCTTTGACCGGGTTTTGTCTTGAAAGGTAAGATATTGCGGAAGCCATATGATCTGCCTTTGTCATAAAATCGTGTTAAACATGTATCTGTGGCGATGTTAAAAATAGTACTTGAAAAAGTATCCGCTGTCAGTTATAATAATGTGAGAGAAATTAGTAACCCGGGTACTGAAAATCATCTGTTCTATGATCCGGGTCCTGTCACAAAAAGGAAAGGAGCGGCAAACACTCATTGCCGTGCGTATCATGAAAAACGCAGTAATTACAGGCGGAACCAGGGGGATCGGACTTGCTTGCGCAAAGCTCTTTTCCCAAAACGGGTACAGAGTAACTGTACTTTACAGGTCAAGCGATGATATCGCAAAGATTCTCAGTTGCGAGTACGGGATTTACACTGAAAAATGTGACGTGTCAGACCCGGGGCAGGTTCGAAAGACGTTTGAAAGCATTGGCAGATCAGTCGGAAAAACCGATGTACTTGTCAACAATGCCGGAATATCTTATTTCGGACTGTTAAGTGAAATGACCGATCAGGAATGGAAAAAACTGATCGATACAAATCTTTCCTCCTGTTTTTACACGTGCAGAGCGGTCATTCCCGGAATGGTGTCGAATAAAAAGGGCAGGATAATCAATATAGGTTTTGTGTGGGGGAAGATAGGGGCTTCATGTGAGTCGGCTTATTTGGCG
>CALWJW010000042.1 GCA_944381095.1 uncultured Clostridia bacterium
ACCGAACGCTGTTTTACCTGCGATCTCCTGATCATAGACGATTTCGGAACCGAGGAAACAAATCAGTTTTCTGTCTCGGTCTTTTACAATCTTATAAACTCCCGTACAAACAAATCACTTTCAACAATTATAAATACAAACCTGAAAGTCAGCGAAAGACAGGACGACCTGACTCCGAGATACGGAGACAGAATAACATCCAGACTGCTCGGAGAATTCACAGTGCTTACATTCCCCGGAAATGACATAAGAATGCAAAAACTTATGCAGTAAAAAGGTATGCTTTTCAGGTAAATAAGCTCTGCCCGCGGCAGACGCTGATCCCCATACGACTCAGTGCGGAAATGCTTTATTTGTTAATAAATAAATGTTAAAATATTTTAAAAACAGATAGAAGGAGAAACATCTATGTACACTATCGGTATCGATCTCGGCGGAACCAACATCGCCGCCGGACTTGTAGACGAAGACTACAACATAGTAAAAAAATCGTCTGTCGACACAAAGGCGGACAGACACGCCGACGAAATAGTAAAAGATATGGCGGATCTTTGCCGCAGTCTCTGTGAAATGCAGGGAATATCCGTCAGCGAAGTCAGAAGCGTCGGAATTGCAACGCCCGGAACTGCCGACCGTGACCAGGGAGTCGTTATCTACGCCAATAATCTCCCATTCCTTAACTACCCCATCGCCGGAAAGCTGAAAGAATTCTTTCCCGTCGAAAATGTTTACATTGCAAATGACGCCGATGCCGCCGCTTACGGCGAGGTGATGGCGGGAGCCGGAAAAGGTCAGAAGGATTTCATAATGATCACTCTCGGTACCGGAGTCGGCGGAGGAATTGTAATAGGCGGAAAGCTTTACAGCGGATTCAACTATGCCGGCGGCGAACTCGGACATATGGTTATCGTCCACGACGGCGTGCAGTGTACCTGCGGAAGAAAAGGCTGCTGGGAGGCATACAGCTCTGCCACCGCAATAATCAGAATGACCAAGGAGAAAATGCGCTGCTGCCCTGACAGCGAAATGTGGAAATACTGCGACGGAGATATCGAAAAGGTAAACGGACGTACGGCGTTCGACTGTATGAGAAAGGGCGATGCGGCGGCAAAAGAAGTTGTCGACACCTACCTCAGCTATCTTGCGACCGGAACTGCAAATATTATAAATATTTTCCAGCCGTCTGTGATGGCGTTCGGCGGAGGTATAGCAAACGAAAAAGATAACCTGATAAGACCTCTTTCGGCGCTTGTGGAAAAACAGGTATATTCGAGAAATTCCGACGACCGCACCAAACTCAGGTCAGCCGTTCTCGGAAACGACGCCGGAATTATCGGTGCCGCCGCTCTCGGCTGATAAATTTACCGGCAGTTTTTTATCGACTCAAGATACCGTTTTATAAATAAACTTGCAAAGGCAAAAATATTAAAGCTCTGCGTTATTTAATGAAGCCTTTATACCAAAACTGTCGAAGAAATGAAAAAAGACCGTGAAAGTGCAACCCGTAATGCCGCAGAAGCCGACAAGGCTAAAAAATAATAAATTGCTTTCTGACCTCAAAGTAAATTAGTATCAAAAGTTACCGAATCCGCACTCAAATACGTCGAAAAACGTCATAATTTGTTAATAATATCGATTATTTACATCTGAATGTTATTTTTTGACCTGAAATCATCTTGACAAACCCCCGAAGTTATGATAACATATAGTCACAAAGGGAGTAGTTACATTGCGGATAAACGTAGCAATGGGGTCACCCCAACAACACGACCGAAAGGTCTGGGGCAGACAGATTCACTTCGAATCGATCAAGACTTTATAGCGGAGTTTTTCCGCTGTAAAGTCTTTTTTTGATAACGAGCGTTTTCCGTTTTCAGCCTTTCCCTTATCCGATGTTTGCAAACAAAGCATATACCGCCATACTGAAAAATATATTAAAAATCATACGGGCATTGCCCGAATCAAAGGAGGAAATACATATGATACCAATTATTGCGGGAATCGTCGTAGGCGTACTTCTGATCATTATCGCCATCATAGGTTACATGAAATCGCCGCCCGACACAGCTTATATCATCTCCGGTCTCGGTAAAAGAAGGGTGCTTATCGGTAAAGCAGGTTGGCGTGTCCCGTTCTTTACCCGAGTAGACAAACTTTCACTCAGAGTCATGCAGGTTGACGTAAAAACGTCCGAAGCCGTACCTACAAGCGAATTCATCAACGTAACTGTTGACGGAGTCGCAAACATCAAAATATCATCCGATCCCCAGCTTCTTGAAAGAGCTGCGGAATCGCTTCTCGGCATGCGCCGCGAGGAAATGATTTTCCTTGTAACGCAGGTTCTTGAAGGTAATATGCGTGAAATAGTCGGTGCGGTCGGTCTTAAGGAAATGGTTCAGGACAGACAGGGAGTCGCCAGAAAAATAACTGAAAACGTACTTCCCGATATGGAAAAACTGGGTATAGAAGTGGTTAACTTCAATATTCAGAACTTCAAAGACGGTAACGGAACCATTGAAAACATGGGTATCGACAACGTTGAGCAGATAAGAAAGACTGCGCAGATCGCAAAAGCCAACGCACAGAGAGACATCGCTATTGCAACTGCCAAAGCCGAAGAGGAAGCAAACGCAATCCGTGTTCAGGCGGAACAGCAAATCGCCTTGCAGGATACAGAGCTTGCCGTTCAGAAGGCGGAAATGCAGGTCAGAGCCGACACCAAGAAGGCAGAGGCAGACGCCGCTTACAGCATTCAGCAGGAAAATCAGCGTAAGACAATTGAGATAACCCGTGCGAACGCTGACATTGCCAGACGTGAAAAGGAAGCCGAAATTGCAGAAAAAGAAATTGCCATCAAGGAAAAGAAACTCGACGCTGAAATAAGAAAACAGGCGGACGCTATGAAGTATCAGACGGAAAAAGAGGCGGAAGCCATGCTTATCAAGCGCCAGAAGGAAGCCGAAGCTCAGAAATTCGAAGCCATTCAGATTGCCGAGGCTAAAAAAGCTCAGGCGGAAGCTGTACGTTTTGAAATGGAACAGGAAGCGGAAGGTATACGCGCAAAAGGTCTTGCCGAGGCGGAAGCCATCGAAAAGAAAGCGGAAGCTCAGAAGAAAATGGGCGAGGCATCTGTGCTTGAAATGTACCTTAAAGCTTTGCCGGATGTTGTACGCAACGCCGCTATGCCGCTTTCTCAGACAGAAAAGATCATTATGTACGGCGACGGCAACTCTTCAAAACTCGTAAAAGACGTGATGAGCAGCGCAAATCAGATAATGGAAGGCATAAAGGAGTCAACGGGAATAGACCTCAGCAAGCTTATTTCCTCCGTAGCTCCGGAAAACAAAACAGACGCGGGAAAATAAAAAGACATATTTTGACAAATGGCAGTGCACAAAGCTTGCTTTTCACAATAACGATAAAAAACAAGAGGAGAAATCCTCTTGTTTTTTTGTTGAAAATTACCGGGCGAACTGCGTTATCGCGCAGAAACATCGGGTTTTGTGTCCGGTGTTTCCGGCTTGCCGGTGTGTAGTTTTTCCAACAAGGTGTAACGGCTGCACCGTTTTACCATCTGCGCGTGTTTTCGGCATCACCATGTGTGCCGTTTTCCGCCAATGTGTAACGGCTGTGCTGTTTTATCGTTTGCGCGTATTTCCGGTATCACCTGTGCCGTTTTTTGTCAAAGTGTAACGGCTGTGCCTGAAAGATTATACACCGTTATCCGTGAATAAGTGACCGGCTTCCGTTAATCCTGTTCAGGCAATAGTTAGAGCCGGATCCGTCTCACAAAGATAAGTGCCGACCCCGTAACTCAAACTCCGGGTAGAAGTTTTTATTCTCCTTCTCCGGAAATTTCAATATAGTAATTCTGTTCGTGCCCGAAGTCAACGACTGAAACTCATGCTTCTTCACGGCAGGTAAGGGCGTAATAATCCACCGAGTCAAAATAATACTGGGTATAGTCAACTGTCAGCTTTTCGCTTTCCTTTGCCACGTAGTCAAGATATCTGCGGGCAAAGGACTGATTCTCAAACTTATCTATGTTGTCACGTACATACTGGTCGTCGATGTCCATTCTGAGGAAAATATGATACCCCTCTGTACTCGCTTTGACCTCGCTGTACTGTCCGCTTTCAAGCGCCAGCACAGTATCTTCAAGTATCAGCTCCTTTTCTCCTATCGCGGCATAGGTGCCCTCGCCGGCGTCGACGTTCCACTCTGAATAATCCGCGGCAACCTTTTCAAAGTCTTCCCCGTTCTGAAGTCTGTCGTACGCCTCGTTAATCTCCTTTTCAAGATCAAGCGAATTTTCGCCGGCGTCAAGCCTCAGGAATATCTGGGAGTATCTGTAAAAATTGTTTTTGACATCTTCGTATATAGCCGCCGGAGTCATATCCACAATGTTGTCTATGCCGGTCGACAACAGCTCGCGCAGATAAACGTCGTAAAAAAATGTAAGCTCTACCTGACTTCTGAAAATGTCTCCGGTAAGACGGTTGTCAAGCAGCCAGTCACGGTACCCCTGCTCGTCTCCGTGCTCTTCTATCTGGGACTCTACGTAACTGTTTATTGTATCCCTGTCCTCGTCGCTCAGCTCTATACCGTATTTGTCCACAAGATTCATCATTACTACTTTGCGTTTCAGCGAAGACTCGGTATACTCCTTGACAAGGTCGAAATTTTCTCCCGTTGAAAAATCGGTGTCGTCTGATATCGAAAGATCCTGCATATGACGGTAAAAAAAGTATTTATACTCGTCCATCGTGACTTTATAGTCTCCGATCTTACACACGGTTTTTTTATTGACTGAAAAGTCTCCGACACCGGAACACCCGGTAAGCAAGACCGACACGGCGATCATTACCGCCGCAAAAGCAGAAATCATTTTCATTTTTTTCATGTTAATCCCTCTCATCCGGCGTGGCACTTAAAGGAACTGTCAGCGCCGTCCGTCTAAAAGCCAAGTGATAAGACGCAACCCATTACTGTACCTTGGGAAGATAGATATCCGGAAGATCGGAATATTCATCGGTCGGCGTAACAGTTGCGCCGTTTGCCGCTCTTACAGCGTCGGTCAAAAGCTTGTTGACCTGTGTAAGTGTCGAATAGAAATCTCCTGCGCCGTCTATCTCAAAATAGCAGTATCCTCCGAATCTGTAAAACGTATAGGTCCGTTCTGTTCCGTCAGCGAAGGTTATCTTCATCTCGGCGTACTTCTCCGCCTGTGACATATCGAAATTTTCTTCGCTCACATATCCCTGTATTTTCAGCCTCAGTGCAGTCTGGTAAAACGCCTGTATCGGATTCTTTGACACTGTATTTCCGGTAGCGACGTATCCCGTTGACTCTGCCTTGCATACAAGTGTTTCGTCTTCATCCCAACCGTAGAAAAACTTCTCACTGACGTCATGCGTCTGCTGTTTGTAATCAAGCTTTCCGTTTACTTCTATCGCGGTCACATCTTTGATATACTCCTGGAAGATGCTGTTGCTTATGAAGTCAAGAAGATCCCATTCAAGGAACGGCACCGTCTCTTTTTCAATAAGCACTATGGTATCATAGATGTAAGAATATGCAAAGTAGTATGCGTCTGATCCGGAATCGGTTAACAGTATTATCGTTTCCATATCGCCGCTCCGGTAGTAGATCTCGAACGGTTGGTTACTGTTATCATAAAAGCCGTACTCAGCCATCAGCTTTTCGTTTTTATAGAGCAGTCCCTCAGGAGTTCCGTCACCTGCCGCCACGACTGAGTAACCTTCTATCGACGCCAACGTCATCAGCATAGTTGAAGATACATTCTCATCGTTTGCCACATATGCCGCCGGATACAATATTTCATATGAGCTCTGAACTATCTCGTTTGTGTTGTTTGCCTTGTATTTGAGCGAAATGAAAGGCTGACCGTTTTTCTGAATTATAAGCTCATCCATTCTCATCGCTTCTTCCTGAGTCAGTACGAAGCCGAGAATCGGGGTTATCAGACTTTCTGAGGATGAAAGAAGCGTAGAACTGACTGACGAAGGTATGACGTAGAGAGCGTTCCTGTCCTTATAACGGCAGTAGTAACCGCCCTGACTGGGGATCATGTTGCCGATGTAATAGGTATACTGATTTCCGTCCAGATCCTTTACCGTAACCGCAGCGGGATTATTTTCCTCGGCAAGACCGTATGTTGAAAAATCCGTGCAGTTTTCGGTTATCCTTCTGACTATCACCGAATAACCCGCGTCAACTACAAGCTGTGTGAATGTTTCCGCGTCAAGCGGAGACTGCGGATGCTCCTTGATATAGAAAGATTCTGTGTCAGATTCGGGGTTACGGACACAAGTATAATCTCCGTATATATTTGAAACTGTTATTGATTCAAGATTTTTCTTTTCCACATGCGGGAACATCAGAATTGACTTTCCGTTTTCATCACGGACCTCACCGTCGATCAGCTCTTCGATTACCTCCGGTTCCTCTGCCGTTCTTTCCTTGAATATCGGAAGCAGTACGAGAAAATAAACCAGCGCCAGTACTACGGCGGTTGCCGCGAACGCTATTATCATTATTTTCTGCTTTTTCACCATGCCGGCTTTTTTCTTTATGGGAGTCTCTTCCCTTCCGGCATTATTTTCCTTGAAAGTAAGAGTATCCGGGCGGTAATCCTGTCCTTCCGGGCCGACTTCAAGTGATTCTTCGGAAAATCCGGATGTTTCTTCTCCGTCAGCTCCCTCTGCCTCCGACGAATTGCCGTTTCTTACATCTGATACATTCGCTTTGACAACCTTTGACATATCGGTTTCCGTGATTTCAGCCGTCTTCTCCGACGCACCGGTTTCGTAACTGCTGTCCTCTTTCATTTTTTCGCTTTCCGACGGTCTGATGAATTCTTCAGCTTTACCCGATAAATCCGTCTTTTCCGGCGCCGCTGTTTTTTCCTTTGATTTTTTT
Source organism: uncultured Clostridia bacterium (assembly GCA_944381095.1). Lineage (GTDB taxonomy): Bacteria > Bacillota > Clostridia > Oscillospirales > CAG-272 > SIG673. The sequence goes on from CALWJW010000042.1 coordinate 6,943, forward strand.
TTGAACTTTTCGTCCTTTTTCTGCATTTCCGATTCCTTCCGGTTCTGGTGTTTTGCCTTGCTCTGAGCAGTGCTTTTCCATTTTCTTTTCATTACGGCTGCCGTAAAATCTCATTCCGGCAGCAGCTGTCAAAAACTTATCTTCTCTTTCTGCGATAGCATATTACTCCGCCGACGGTCAGAACGGCGACCGGCAGCACGGCTGTCAGCACGATAGTCCAGGTGTATGCCTCTGCCGTGGTAATGTCCAGCTCTTCGCCTGCGAAAACCTTGAATTCTATCCCGAGCGGTACCAGCTCTTTACCCATCTGCACAGCCAGCATGTAAAGTATGTCCTTGTTTCCGTAAGCATTTGAATTGAGGTATTCCGCATCCGCATAACCTGCTGATGAAACAAACATATACGAATCGAGCTGAGATTCGGTAGGGGTATCGTATTTTGTACTTCTCACAAGCGCCGCTATACACATCTGTTTGTTTTTCAGGTCTCCGAGACTTGCCGAGCCGTAGGTGTACAGAACACTTCCGACCTGCCTGTCTCCCTTTGCCCAGTTGTCCCAGGGACAGGTTATTGACAGAGCGTTGTTCACTACTGTTTTAGGCTGAGAGTCAAGCTGTCTTAAATACAGGTGAAGAGATGCGGCAAACCCCTCCGTCGGATAATCTCCGACAACGCTCAGCCCGTCGGGTGTCAGAGAATGCGAAGTATCTTTTACGACTCCCTCCCGGAGCTCTATTCCCCATTCGAGCAGCCAGTTTCTCAGCTGTACCAGACCCTTTGTATTGTCCGGAGAGATAAACACCATCATGTTTCCGCCCTTATCCGCCATGAATCTTCCGAGCTTCTGCAATTCATCCAGATCAAAGTCGTAAACCGGATTGTTTATTATCACTACCTTCGCGTCGTCAAGCGTGGCGTCAGCCGAGGAAAGATCTATCTTTCTTACGTCAAATCCCGCGTCGGTCATCATATCGTACAGAGCGCAGGGGTTTCCCTGACCGTCGGTTATCGTTTCTCCCTGTCCCTCGGTAAAATAGCATATCGGGTAATCAGAGCAGACGGAGATGATATAAGACGTAAATCTTCTTTCACCGTTGAAAGCATAGACATTCTGGGTATCGCTGTCGAAGGTGAAGAAATCGTTATACTCCACAACTCTTACGTTAGGTGACTGATTGGTTTCGATCAACACGTTGTAGGTGTAAATGGCTTTGCCCAGCTGAGTTATATATTCCTGTGCAATTTCCGGATGCGCATTTATGTCAAGAAATTCGACCTTAATATTGTTGGGATAAGCCTTTTTGTAGCTTTCGGCACATTTGTAAACGTAATATCCCGCACTGTCCTCAAGAACTCTGTCTTTGTCCTGACAGAAAATTATTTTGATCTGAATGTCTTCCGTAAGAACGTTGTCAAGCAGCTCTTCGGAAGCGTCGGTTATTCCGTAATATTGCTGACCTGTGAGATCAAGATACCAGCCGTACGAATACGTCAGAGCATAAACGACTGCATTGAAGACGATGACCAGCGCTACAAAGAGCACAGTCAGTCCCAGAGCCAAAGAGCCGTACCTAAATTTTCTGTCCGAAAACAGGGATTTTTTCTTACCTTTTTCCATGTCACTTTACCTCCCCGATTTCAGGACCAACGCCTTTTTTCGTATATTCTCACGGTAATGAAAATACACACTGCCGCAAACGACGCATAATATATCAGCGCCGCTATATCAAAATAACCTTTTGAAAAATTTGAGAACCTTGCGTAGATACTGAGCCATGACAGAAACGCTCTGAGCGGCGCAAAGCCTATATACTGATTGGCGACAGCCGCAGCAAGCAGCGCTGCAAGGACAGTCAGAGTTCCGACAGCCGCAATCAGCTGATTTTCGGTAAGCGCGGATATCATCATGCCGACGGAAATAAAAACCGCTCCTATAAGCAGTAATGCGATACAACCGCCCAAAGCAGTGACCGAATTATACTGAAAAAGATTCATATCGCTCAGATAAGCGAACATTACCGGAAAGTTTATGCAGGTGACCAGAAACGTTATCGCAAAAACTGTATAGCAAGCGAGAAACTTCGCAATAACGAAACCCGGAAGAGTAACCGGAGCTGTGAGCAGCAGCTGCTCGGTTTTCTGTTTTCTTTCCTCTGCAAATGACCTCATGGTAAGCAGCGGCGTCATAAGCGCCATTATTATGAGTTCCAACGTGAAGTAAGAGGACACGCTTGAGTCTGTCCCCGCAAGGAGCGTACATGTACAGAACGCGAAGCTCGACACCGCAAGAAACATCGCTATAAAGACATAACCCATAGGCGTCACGAAAAACGACCTCAGTTCCCTCTTGTAAATTGCCGTCATTTTGTTTTTACCTTCTTCCTTGCGTTTTCCCTCGTCACGTTCATGAAAACATCTTCAAGAGTCGACGTAACTGTTTCCATAGCGGTAATCGGCATCTTTCTTTCCGCACACGCATAGAATATTTCTTCTCTTACGTCCGCACCGTCTTTGGTTTCTATGCGGAAGGTTATACCGTCCGGCTGAGTCACGTCTCTTGACGCCTCTGCGTAGCTGATTTTTTCTATGCCGCTTAGCATTTCCTGAATCTCTTTTTTATTTCCTTTTATCCTCACCGAAAGTCTTCTTGTTCCGCTCATAAGCTCTGTGAGTCTGTCGGTACGCTCGTCTGCTACTATCCTGCCCTTGTTCATTATGATTATTCTGTCGCAGACCGCCTGCACCTCCGAAAGAACGTGAGTGCTCAGTATCACCGTATGGTCACGTCCGAGGCTTCTGACCAGATTTCTTATCTCTATTATCTGTTTCGGGTCAAGTCCTACCGTCGGCTCGTCAAGTATGATTATCTTCGGGTTGCCTATCAGCGCCTGCGCTATTCCCACCCTTTGCTTATAGCCCTTTGAAAGATTTCTTATCAGTCTGTCCTTCATATCGACTATTTTTGTTACTTCGCATATTTCCATAATGTGTTTGTCGCGGTTCAGCTGACAGCCTTTGAGTTCGTACACAAAGTTCAAATATTCCTTTACCGTCATCTCGGGGTAGAGTGGCGGCTCATCCGGGAGATATCCGATAAGCTTCTTTGCTTCGGTGGGGTTTTCGAGTATTTCATAAACGTCCACAGTGCAAGCGCCTGACGTATATGAGAGGTAACCGGTTATGATATTCATTACCGTTGTTTTTCCGGCTCCGTTCGGACCGAGAAAGCCTACCACCTCTCTGTCCTTTATGGTGAATGATATGTCGCTTACGGCATATTTGTCGCCGTACTTTTTTACAAGGTTTTCGACTTTTAACATTTTGCGCCGTTCCTTCTGAAAATTTCATTGTTTTTCACAGCTATTATAACATATAAAATTAAATAAGTCTTTAATAATTCATTACTTTTGCTGTATTCACGCACCCGCGTCCGGCTGTATGTGGCTTTAAACATATATTCCGCCTATTATTTCATGTATTTTCCTTAAATACCTTTACTTTCCGGACTGCACGCAAAACACTTTTGCCGGCATAATCCCACCCGATCGGTTTCGTTCACTTTCCTCATAACCTTTTTTCCGTTAGTCTGACATCGGCAGGGAAAAATTTTGCCGGCACAGATTTCCCTGCGTTGTTTTTTTGATTGACATACCGCCTTTATCTGAATTTTCAACCGGAAAAAACTTTTGCCGGCGCAAAAGCGCCGGCAAAAGCAAATTCCCATGTCCCGGTTTCATCAAACGGGGCTTCCGTTTATGAATTCAGTTCATTAAGATTGACCGATCATTTTTCTCTTGTTTTCTTTTTCTGAACAAATAACACACGTTTCCTGAGCGTATCTGCGTGCGGACACTTTGTCTCTCCGCGCCTGACCGAGGCGATGCGCGCATCTTCATCGGTCAAACCACAGCCGTTTCCGCTGCACAGACAAACTCACCGATGTTGCGTAAGCAACTGTTCCCGGACATTGCCTTTTTCAGGATATCCGACATTCAGGGATATTGCCGTTCTCTGCTTTCAGAGAATCCGCTTTTTCATCCGTGAAAAGCTACTCCGCTCTTTTTCCGGAAATTTTTACTCGTAAAGCTTGCCCATTTTTACAAGTCTGTCATATCTTGCCTTTGCGGTTTCCTCAGCTTTTGCGAACAGCTTTTCAGCTCTTTCCGGGAAGGTCTGGGCAAGTCTTGCATATCTTGTTTCGCTTGTGATGAATGACTTGTAATCGGCTGTTGCCGCTTTGGAGTCGATTGTCAGCTTGTTGCTTTCGAGCTGCGGGTTGTAACGGAACATATTCCAGTATCCGGCTTCAACCGCTCTCTTCATCTCGATCTGGCAGTTCTGCATTCCGCCCTTTACGCCGTGCATTTCGCAGGGTGCGTAGCCTATAATGAGAGACGGTCCCGGATAAGCCTCAGCCTCGGTAAGAGCTTTGAGAAGCTGATTCATATCGGCGCCCATCGAAACCTGCGCAACATACACATAGCCGTAGGACATTGCTATTTCGGCAAGATTCTTCTTTCCGATAGCCTTTCCTGCCGCGGCAAACTGTGCCACCTGGCCGATGTTGGAAGCCTTGGAAGCCTGTCCGCCGGTGTTTGAGTAAACCTCGGTATCAAAGACCATTACGTTTACATCTTCACCGCTTGCAAGCACGTGATCAAGTCCGCCGAATCCGATATCGTAAGCCCAACCGTCTCCGCCGAATATCCAGACAGACTTCTTGCTGAGGTAATCCTTTTCGGCAAGTATCTTTCTGCAAAGGTCACAGTCTGCTCCCTCTATCTTCTCAACGAGTGCCTTTGTTGCCGCTCCGTTGGCTTTTCCGTCGTTGTAGGTTGCCAGATATTCGTCTGCCGCCGCCTTTACGTCAGCCGGAGTCTTTTCGCCTGCCGCCAGCTCTTCTACGTAACCTTTGAGTCTCTCACGGATAGACTTCTGTCCGAGATAGATTCCGAGTCCGTGTTCGGCATTGTCTTCAAACAGTGAGTTAGCCCAAGCCGGACCCTTTCCGCTCTCACGGTTCACCGTGTACGGAGTTGCCGGAGCGGAGCCGCCCCAGATCGAAGAACATCCGGTTGCGTTGGAGATATACATTCTCTCTCCGAACAGCTGTGTGATAAGTCTTGCATAAGATGTTTCCGCACATCCTGCGCAGGATCCGGAGAATTCAAGCAGCGGCTGTTTGAACTGGCTGCCTTTTACCGTTGTATTCACGAGTTCTTTCTTTTCCGAAACATTCGCTACCGCATAGTCGAATACCTCCTGCTGTGCGGACTGGGTATCCTGAGGAGCCATGGAAAGAGCGTATTCCGCGGCTGCCGCCTTGGCTATCTCTTTTATCTTTGCCTTGTCCTTGGCTTCGGTTGCCGCCTTCATTTCCTCTGCGTACTTCTTGTCCGCCTTGGCGTTTACCGGGCAGGCCTTTACGCAGAGCGTACAGCCCATACAATCGAGCGGGGACACCGCCATTGTGAATTTGTACTCTGTTTTTACGACCGGCTTCGGGGCAAATTTTGTCTGCGCCGGAGCGTTTGCGGCTTCCTCGGCAGTCATTGCGAACGGACGTATCGTCGCATGAGGACATACGAACGCACAGGTATTACACTGTATACATTTATCTTCGTGCCATTCGGGGACCAGCACCGCAACTCCGCGCTTTTCGTACGCGGCTGAGCCCTGCGGGAACTGACCGTCAACGTACTTTTCAAAAGCGGAAACGGGGAGCTTATCACCGTTCATTGCCGAGACCGGCTCAACGACTTTGTTAACGAAATCGACAAGGTCGGCACGTGTTCCGGTAGCAAGAGTCTTTTCCTCCTCAGTCGGGCAGGTTTTCCACTCTTCCGGCACTTCCACCTTCATGAAAGCGTCGGCTCCGGCGTCAATAGCGGCATAGTTGAGGTCAACAATAGCCTGTCCCTTCTTGATATAGGATTTGTATGCCATCTTCTTCATGTACTCGATAGCTTCGTCCTTGGGAAGAATGTTGGCAAGTGCAAAGAACGCCGATTGAAGAATGGTATTCTTTACCTTTGCGTTTCCTATCTTGTTCATTGCGAGACTTGTTGCATTGATGACATAGAAGTTGATGTTGTTGTTTGCTATATAATTCTTTACCTTGCCCGGCAGATGAGCGCTGAGCTCGTCAACCGTGTTCCACATACAGTCAAGCAGGAAGGTTCCGCCCGGCTTTACGTCGTTGACCATATCGTACTTATGGAGATAAGCCTGGTTATGGCAAGCTACAAAGTCCGCTTTTGTGATATAGTAGGGGCTCTTTATCGGCCGATCACCGAAGCGCAGGTGGGATATCGTTATACCGCCTGTCTTTTTGGAGTCATACTGGAAGTATGCCTGAATGTATTTGTCGGTATGGTCGCCTATTATCTTTATGGAGTTCTTGTTGGCTCCGACCGTTCCGTCTCCTCCGAGTCCCCAGAATTTGCAGGAAATGGTTCCTTTTGCCGAAGTATCCGGCGCCGGCTTTTCTTCAAGCGAGGTATTGGTGACGTCATCGACTATTCCTATTGTGAAGCCGTTCTTCGGGGTTGCAGCTGAAAGATTTTCGTAAACTGCGAAAATTGCCGCCGGTGTGGTATCCTTGGATCCGAGTCCGTATCTTCCTCCGACTATCTTCTTATCGGTTATTCCGAGAGAAGCAAGAGCGGTGACAACGTCAAGATAGAGCGGCTCGCCGAGAGCTCCGGGCTCTTTTGTTCTGTCAAGAACCGCTATCTTCTTTACCGTCTGCGGAATTGCCTCAGCCAGTTTCTCGGCTACGAAAGGTCTGTAAAGACGTACTTTGACAAGACCGACCTTTTCACCTGCTGCGCACAGATAGTCGATAACCTCCTCGGCGACGTCGCAGATTGAACCCATAGCAACTATGATCCTGTCTGCGTCCGGCGCTCCGTAGTAGTTGAACAGCTTATAATCTGTTCCGATCTTTGCATTTACCTTGTTCATGTACTCTTCCACAATCGCAGGCAGAGCGTTGTAGTATTTGTTGCACGCCTCTCTGTGCTGGAAGAATATGTCTCCGTTTTCGGCAGATCCGCGAAGTGCAGGGTGTTCGGGGCTGAGCGCATGTTTACGGAATGCCGCTACCGCGTCCATATCCGTCATCTCTTTGAGATCCTCGTAATCCCAGACTTCGATCTTCTGGATCTCATGGGATGTACGGAATCCGTCGAAGAAGTTCAGGAAAGGTACACGTCCCTTTATCGCCGCGAGATGCGCAACCGCACCGAGGTCCATAACCTCCTGCGGGTTGGTTTCAGCAAGCATTGCAAATCCCGTCTGACGGCAGGCGTAAACGTCCGAATGGTCTCCGAATATGTTCAGGGCGTGGCTTGCCACACATCTTGCCGATACGTGGAATACGCAGGGAAGCAGTTCTCCGGCGATCTTGTACATGTTCGGGATCATAAGCAGAAGTCCCTGTGATGCTGTATACGTCGTTGTGAGTGCTCCGGCAGCAAGCGAACCGTGCACCGTTCCGGCAGCTCCGGCTTCAGACTGCATTTCGGTCACCTTGACCGTAGTTCCGAATATGTTTTTGAGTCCCTGTGCCGCCCACTGGTCAACATAGTCAGCCATCGGGCTTGAAGGGGTGATGGGGTAGATACCTGCGACTTCCGTAAAGGCATAGCTTACGTGCGCCGCGGCGTTGTTACCGTCCATGGATAGTTTCTTTCTTGCCATTTTTGCCTCCTTGAAAGATATCAAAAATTATAACTGATTTAGTATACCACATTTACGGCCAAAAGTAAAGCATTGACAACGACAAATTGTAAATTTTTTTTGAGCGAATAATAAATATCGCTTTGTGTAACACTGTTACATATCCGCGGCGCTGTTTTCCGGCGATCGGACCTGCGCCGCTCTTTTGTGAGGTCAATATGTTTGTTGTTTTCGTCAGAACACTCCTTGTCTACTTCATACTGATGTTTTCAATGCGTATAGGAGGGAAGCGTCAGATAGGACAGATGCAGATAACGGAGCTTGTCAGCGTTCTTGTGCTTTCCGAGGTAGCCGCACTTCCGATCGGGGATACCGACATACCTATAACTTTTTCGATAATCCCCGTACTGACCATTCTCCTGGTGGAAATAATAACTGCCTTCGTCGTTTCAAAAAACAAAAAACTCCGTGAGGTTTTCGACGGCAAGCCGCAGATCATTATCAGCAAAGGCAAGCTGAGCGAAAAAGCGCTTGCTTCTCTGCCTCTCGGCATAGAGGAATTTATTTCCGAGGCGAGGATCAAGGGTATTTCCGATATTTCCGAAATAGAGTACGCCATAATTGAGGAAAACGGCGAGCTTTCGGTTTTCAGCAAGACCGACGTCGGCAAGAAAGGACTTGCTCATGTGGTCATTTCAGACGGAAAAATAAACGAGTTCGGTCTAGAAATTGCCGGTATAACGGAGGATGAGGTAATGCGGAAGCTGACTTCAAAAAACCTCACACCGGAAGAAATACTGCTGTATACCGTTGATGACAACGGAACCGAAAATCTCGTACTCAGACAGCAAAAAGCTGAGTAAACCGACAATTCAACTGACAGGAAGGAATAAAAATGAAAAATCTGATCATTGCCCTGATCTGTCTTTCGTTGCTGACAGGTCTGACTTTAACGGCGACTCTGTACTGTGACAGTGTGTGCAGGCGAGTGACGGCGGAAATAGAAAAAGGCACCCCGGAAGGTGCCGAAAAGGCGTTGGCGCTTTTTACAGACAACAGCTTTATAATAAAACTGACCGTTGACTCCGAGTGCTACAATGAAGCATTGGTCAGTCTGCGTTCACACGCATACGCGCGCCTTTCACAGAAAGACGACTCGGAAGCCGGGCGTTACGCCCTTGAATCTCTGGCGAGAATCGACCGGATTCTTTTCTTCGGGTCAGCCGGAGACGGAAAAGCCTTTGCCGAAAAAGACCCGGGGCTGACGTAAACTTATCACGCAGTGATAACGGAAAAATATAAAGCAAACCCGGTTAAAGCAACACCCGAAAATGCGCGCAGACAAAATAAAGCCAAAACCGTTATACCGCAAGCAAATTCGGTAAATGCGAAAATTGCCGGAAACATCAGTTTTCCGGCAATTCTTTTATTACGTGCAAAACAGAAAGTTCGTTTTTTCCCGGTACGGTCGCAAAAAAGTAAACTGCAACGACCATTATCCTCCCTGATTTAAACCGCTGACAGATTTAAGGCAACACCGCACAATTCTGACTGCGCAAATCTGCCGTCAGATTTTTCGTCAAACAAACCAAATTGACGC
>CALWJW010000043.1 GCA_944381095.1 uncultured Clostridia bacterium
AAAAATATACAGATCATAACTTACTTTAAATTTGTAAAAATCAAAAAACATACAGAAACGGACAGCTGAAAGCTGTCCGTTTCGCTTTGAAAATTTGATTTGCAATAATATGACAATCAGCATTTATCTTTTCAAACAATGAAGTCAACTGCGTCAGCGAGCGTTACCTGTTATCTCAGTTTTAAGATTTGCGCTGATGTAATGTCAGTTGATAGAAACAGCAGACGAAAATAAACGCTGATATTCTGATTCTGCCAAGGATAAAGTCATGAGCTTTTTGAGCAGCGAGTTACGGATACGGCTGAGCAATGAAAAAATTATTCCTCGGTCTTAACTGAAATGCCGAGCTCGGAAAGAGCTTTTTCGTCGGCGGGCGACGGAGCGCCGGTCATCAGTTCAGAGGCATTCTGGACTTTCGGGAAGGCAATCACGTCACGTATGTCATCAATTTCAAGGAGAAGAGAAACAAGACGGTCAAATCCGAAAGCGAGTCCGGCGTGCGGAGGAGCACCGTATTTATATGCTTCAAGCAGGAAACCGAACTTTTCTTCATATTCTTCTTTTTTCATTCCGAGAACCGAAAACATTTTTTGTTGTATCTCCGGAACATGGATCCTTACCGAACCGCCGCCGGCTTCCATTCCGTTTATAACGATATCATATGCGATCGCGCGCACCCTTTCAGGTGCTGTGTCAAGGTATTGAAGATCCTCTTCCATGGGCATTGTGAACGGGTGATGCATAGCATAAAAACGCTTATCTTCTTCATCATATTCAAGCAGAGGAAATTCGGTCACCCAGAGCATTTTATATTCGCCTGGTTTTATCACACCGGTTTTAAAAGCTATCTCTCTGCGAAGTGCTCCGAGTGAATCGAATACGACACTGTTTTTACGGTCAGCAACTATCAGCACAAGATCTCCCGGAGCGGCTTCGGTTGCTTTGAGAATTGCTGCGTTTTCGCTGTCGCTCAGGAATTTTGCATACGAGGATGAAAAAGTTCCGTCTTCGGCATACTTGTACCATGCAAGTCCTTTTGCCTTGTATGTTCTGACAAAATCAGTAAATAAATCAATTTCCTTACGTGAGAATTTTGCGCCGCCGTCGATTTTAATAGCTCTCACTGAACCGCCGTCATTTATTGCGTCTGAAAAAACTTTGAATTGGCAACCTGATAATATTTCTGTCAGATTTTTGAGTTCATAACCGAATCTGAGGTCAGGCTTATCTGAACCGAAGCGTTCCATTGCTTCTGCATAAGTGAGGCGTGGCAGGGGAGTTTCGATTTCCTTTCCGAGAAATTCTCTGAAAAGTTTTTTCAGAAATCCTTCGTTTACCGCAATTACGTCGTCCTGAGTGACGAAAGACATTTCCTCATCTATCTGTGTAAATTCCGGCTGACGGTCAGCACGCAGATCTTCATCTCTGTAACACCTTGCTATCTGAATGTATCTGTCAAATCCGGAGAGCATCAGCAGCTGTTTATAAAGCTGAGGGGACTGCGGAAGAGCATAGAAGCTACCGGGATGTACACGGCTCGGAACAAGATAATCCCTTGCACCTTCCGGAGTAGGCTTGACCAGGTTGGGAGTTTCGATTTCTATAAAGCCGTTTTCCTCAAAATAATCTCTGGCTATTTTTGCGATCCGGCTCCTTGCCATTATCCTATTCTGCATATCCGGTCGTCTGAGATCGAGATATCTGTGTTTCAGCCGCAGCTCCGGTCTGACATCGCTGTTTTCGGTAATTGCAAACGGGGGAGTCTGGGAAGAGGAGAGTATTTTGTACTCCTCAACGGCAATTTCTATTTCGCCGGTAGGAATATTTCTGTTTACAGCGGCTTCTCCTCTTGCTCTTACAGTACCCTTTGCACAAATAACATATTCGCTTCTTGTGCGGAAAGCTTTTTCATAAATTCCATCAGGCGAATTTTCATCGATCGCAAGCTGTACAATGCCGCTCCTGTCACGCAGGTCTATGAATATCAGGCTTCCGAGATCTCTCTGCTTATGACACCAACCCATAACGCAGACTTTTTTTCCGATATCTTCCGCAGAAAATTCACCGCAGTACTTTGTTCGTTTGTCGTTTTTATCAAGAAGCTCTGACATTTAAACATCCTCTCTTTTTACTGTTTTGAAAATTGACTCTGCATTACTGAGGTCAACGTCTGTCTGCTGTCCGTCCTTCATGTTTCTCAGTTGAGCCGAGCCTGAACTGATCTCTCCGTCACCAAGTATCAGTGTAAAAGCCGAATTTATTTTGTTTGCGTACTTCATTTGCGCTTTAAGACTTCTTCCGACAAGGTCGGTTTCGCATACCAGACCTAGCTCACCGAGCTTTGCGCAAAGACCTGCTGCTTTTATCGAAGCGTTTTCGCCGATAGCGGCAATATACAGATCAGGACCTTCGTCGGACTCGACGTATGCTGAACCGGTTTCCATAGCGAGGGCAAGTCTGTTGATACCCGCCGCAAATCCGATTCCGGAAAGCTCGGGACCGCCTATCTGATGTACAAGTCCGTCGTACCTTCCTCCGCCGCAAACTGTACTCTGTGCCCCAATGCCGGTACTTATAAATTCAAAGACAGTTCTCGTATAATAATCAAGTCCGCGCACAATATTAACGTCTACCTGAAAACCGATATTTACTTCTTTAAGCCTTGATTTCAGTCCTTCAAAGTGATTTTTACAGTCATCGCAGAGAAAATCAACGGTCTTCGGAGCATTTTCGGCTATTTCCCGGCAGATCGGGCTTTTGCAGTCAAGGATTCTGAGCGGATTTGTTTCAAGTCTTGACTGACAGGTATTACAAAGACGCTCTTTTTTCAGAGAAAAATATTTTACCAGCTCTTCCTTGTAATGCGGACGGCATTTCGGACAGCCTATCGAGTTGATATGCAGTGTTGTGTTTCCGATGCCGAGAGCTTTAAGGAAATCATGTGCGAGCATTATAAGTTCAGCGTCAGCCGCAGGAGATTCTGCGCCGAAAAGTTCTGCTCCGAACTGATAAAATTCTCTGTATCTCCCTGCTTGTGGTCTTTCGTGACGGAAGCAGTTGATAATATAAAACAGCTTTAACGGCATGGTTCCGCCGAAAAGACCGTTTTCAACCACCGCCCTGGCAACACTTGCAGTACCCTCCGGGCGAAGAGTATAGCTTGTACCGTCGCGGTCTGCGAAAGTATACATTTCCTTTTGAACGACATCAGTCGTATCTCCGACGCCTCTGGAAAAAAGCTGTGTTTCCTCAAACGTAGGAAAGCGTATCTCGCCGAAACCGTGTTTTTTGCAGGTCTTACGGCAGACATTTTCTATAAATTGCCAGTTTTTGACTCCTGCGGCAGAATATCGACTGTCCCTCTCGGTTTCTGAATCATTATTTCACATCCTTTGATTTTTATCTGGTAACTTTATCCGGTAACCGAACTGTGCCGGAAGTTATTCATATCGAATTGTTCTTTTTCAACAACTCGTTTTTGGTATCCCAAAGCTTTTGGGAAAGGTCTACGTAGTAATTATGCGGGTTTTCAAATCTTTTAACCTCATCCCACTGTAATTCAAGCTGAGCAGCACAGTAATCACGTATCTGATCAGTGGTATAGCGCGGGTAAACACATTTTCCGTTCAGAAAAACCGGCTTTTGCAGTTCTATCGCTTTGAAATCCGTCAGAGTTTTCCTCTTCCAGGTATAGTCGGGATCAAAAATTTCAAGCGGTTTGCTCTCGTCAATGACCTCATCGTAAACGGTAATCAGGTCGGCAATTGCCTTTCCGTTCGATCTGTCGTATAGACGGTAAAGCTTTTTGTAATGAGGGTTTGTTATTTTGGCGATATTCTCGCTGACTTTTATCTTAGGTATTATATTTCCGTTTTCGTCCTCAACAGCGGAAATTTTGTAAACACCACCGAATACAGGATCTGATTTTGAGGTAATAAGTCTTTCTCCGACACCGAAAGCGTCGATTTTAGCACCCTGATTGAGCAGATCCCTTATTATATATTCGTCAAGAGAATTTGAAACCACGATCTTACAGTAGTCAAGTCCGGCTTCATCAAGCATCTGGCGGGCTTTTATCGTGAGATATGCAAGGTCTCCGGAGTCGATCCTGATACCGCATTTCTTTATTCCGCGCGGCTCAAGGACTTCCTTGAACACTTTTATTGCGTTTGGAATACCGCTTTTGATGACATTATAAGTATCGACAAGCAGTGTTGCGTTTTCCGGATAAATTTCACAGTAGGTTTTGAAAGCCGTGTATTCGTCGTCAAACATCATTACCCAGCTGTGAGCCATTGTACCGCCGGCCGGGACACCGTATCGGACATCTGCTATCGTGCAGGCGGAATTTGCCGCTCCGCCGATAAAAGCAGCTCTTGCGCCGAGTATTGCGCCTTCGGCACCCTGGGCACGCCTGGAACCGAACTCACTTACGGCACGGCCCTGAGCCGCGCGTACTATTCTGTTAGTTTTTGTTGCAACGAGCGACTGATGGTTGAATACAAGCAGAATGTAGGTCTCTATGAACTGTGCCTGAATTGCAGGGGCTCTGACTGTTATTACAGGTTCTCCGGGAAACACCGGTGTGCCTTCCGGAACCGCGTAAATATCTCCGGTGAATTTGAATCCGGCAAGATAAGCAAGGAACTGCTCATCAAAAATGTTTTTCTTCCGCAGAAATTCAATATCGGCCTCGGTAAATTCAAGATTCTGGATATAATCGATTATCTGCTCAAGCCCGGCGGCGATTGCAAAACCACCCTGATCCGGAACTTTTCTGAAAAATACATCAAAATACGTTATTTTGTTTTTGAGACCGGTTTTGAAGTAACCGTTTGCCATAGTCAATTCATAAAAATCACAAAGCATTGTTAAGTTTTCCGAAAGATATTGTCTGTCCATTCTCATCCTCCGACGGCAAATAAATATACTTTGAAATATTTTATACCAAAGGTAGGATTTTGTAAAGCACTTTCGGGTAATTTCGGTGTTTTTAATAACTTTGAGCTATCTCCTTATCCCAAATTTATTTATAATTGCAGTATGTTCAGGCTTGCATAACTGAAATACGGTTGGCGCCTACTGCAAAAAGAGATGACAAAAGATTTATTATATCCATTTTCAGCTGATCATTTCCTCCGTAATCGCACACGACTGCTATACCTCTGACCTGAGCGTTTATTTCCGAAACTCTTACCACATATTCATTGCCGTCTGAGTCTTTGATGATTACAAACTCGTTGTCAGTGCCTTCGGTGGCAAATATTGTTTCATTAGAACCGTCAACCGTTACAAGCACGCTCACATCTGAGACGCCGCCTATTTTACTGATGAGCCCGGCGATTTTTTTTTCAAGCGTATCTGTATAGCTTTCAAGTTCATCAGACGTATATTTCTGCTCGGTGATTTCAGGTTCGGCTTTTTTATCGTCTTTACCGATTGATCCCGCGACAATGAGTAGTATACCGGCAATTATTCCTGCCGCGACGAAAAGAAAATTTTTGTTGCTAATGATTTTTTTCAGCATAGACACCTCTCGGTCTTAATGACCATAACTACGTGACTTGTCGGTACTTTGCGTACCGGATGAAAATAAAATTTATTTGATTTTGTTACAGCTTACGGGTTAAAAAAGTTTAACAATCAAGCATCCGTTTCCGATTCACGAAAGAGTAGGGAATTCTGAATAGAGCGTACTTACTGATTAAAAACGGAATTGTCCGTACGACAAGTAAAGGAGACAAAGCGTAAATTATGTGAAAATCGATTCAAACCGTCGTCTGCATTAAACGGAAATAATCAATACCTGATTTCAGAATACAATCTGTCAGAAATATTTTTTTCACGTTGACAAACAATGGTGTGGTATTAACCGGACATGCGTTCAGGGTGAAAGCACAATACACTCGCACATAAGTGTTTCGGAAATTACCGATGATATCTCTTCAAGATTTAAGTCGGTCTTTGCGGTAAAATTTACCGTGACGCTTTTAATGGAAATATTTCCGTTTTCGTCGGTTGACAGTGTGGTGCTCACTGATAAAATGTTTTTGTCAGCCCCGAACCTTGTACAGATGAAGTCTTTTGTGTATATGCTTATGTATTTGGCGGTTTCATGCACCACTGTTTCGTCGGTTACATTTGATTCAGGTAGCTCATCAATTTCGGGGATCTTTGACACTATGTCAGTAATTGATGATAATACCGGCGAAAGCATTGTTGTAACAGTCAACAGAACTGTCAGACCGCATAAAGCTTTGAGTGAAGAATAGAACGGTCCTGCTCCGATCAGTGCAGTTATTATCCCTGTAAAAATTGCTACGCATAGCAAAGAAATTATATAGTCCGACATAATCAGGACCTCCTTTTATCATCAGTAACCGAAGGCTATGATCGCAAATAAAAACATTAACATAAATGATAATATTGCCGAACATATGATAACAGACAGCAATATATCAAGAATATTTGTTATACCCTCAAAAAAACTTTTGTGTTCTGCGCAACCACAAAGAAAACATACAAAACCGAAAAAAGAAAAAAATATTTTTATTATCACGATATTTGCAATAATGGGAAAGAATGTAAAAAATATCGCCGCAGATGTTATCCCGCCAAGAGATGTTTTTAAATAAGAAATACCGGCGCTGACCGTTTTGTAAGATTCTCCGACAGCGTTACCAACGATCGGTATGAAATTGGAGGCGGCAAATTTGACAGTTCTTGAAGTCAGCGAATCTGCTCTTGCATTCAGTACATTCTGATATGTCATGACTGTGAGCATAAGACTGGTTATAAAACTGAATGTGATCACAGTGTACTTTTTTATAAATCTGCTGCTGTTTAACTCAGAAAAAGCAGGCGACAATTTTTCAAAAATCAGCAGGACCGCAGCAACTGTAAGCATAACTCCTACGACGTCGGAAACCGCTAAATCGAGCACTGACATAACGCCTGCGAACGAAACAGCAGAACCGGAAGCGCTGACTGCACCGCCTCCCATCATGAGAATTGTCACCACTGACGGAAGTGTCACAGTTATAATTTGCTTGTCCGCCTCCAATACGGATTCAGATTGCTCAAAAAGTTCCGAAAAAATAAAAATAAATTCTTTGGCAATAACAGCGGTGAACACCAGATTAGCAATCATTAAAAACGACTGATTATCATTTATTTTTCTGAAAATCGCTATTACAAAGATTATTACGAATATTTGCGAAAAGCTTTGGGTGTAAGCGGAAACAGACTCTTTGAGTACTGATACACAAAATGAAAACAGTGCAGATATATCGGAATATTTCTCTGTGTCTGAACCATTTTCATTTATTATGTCAAGAACATACTGCGGTATATAGTTTTCTTCATTGAAAACATCTTCCGCGGTATCAGAATCCGCAGTTATTTCAGCTGCATTAACCGGTGTCAGAATAAGGCAGAATACCGGTATAAGTGCGATTAAAACAATTGCTTTTTTCATAACTTCATCATTTCTGTACTGACTGAAACTATATCTTTTATAACAGGCAGACAAAGCAGAATTATTTCAGCGTTGCCAGCGAATTCCACTGCATTTTTCAACATATTTTCACCGTTTTCCTTACATAAATCAGACAGTATTCTGAATATAACTGCGATAACAGAAGCCAGAATTACTGTTGAAACCGCGTCTGATGAGTAGGCTTGTCCGCCTGCAAGTGATCTGACAAAATCAATAAGAGGAACAAGAGCTGCGACCGCGGTTGAAAATATAATAACGGCGGTTATCTGTGTTATGTACGGAGCTATTGATGACCCGCGGTTTTTCAGAAGCGAAGCCATGACTATCCCAATTAAGGTAATTCCGCAAAGCTTCAAAATATCATCCAACACCGAACACCTCCTCAATCAGCGAAATCAGGTTGCCCAGTTCAGATATCAGCATAAATATCACAATGGTAATCCCCGCAAGCGAAACATATCCCGCATGGTCATCCCGCCCGGTTTTATTCAAAAACTGGCTCAGTACCGCGCATATTATTCCTATCCCGGCAATTCTGAGAATAAGCCCTACTTCCATATTACACCTTCCGATTTTATTCCGTTTTAAAGAACGGTCAGTATCAGCATAGCGGTTACTCCAGGATATATTATAAATGCTGTCTTACCGTATTTTGTCAGTCTGTTTTCGGATATTTTCAGACCATTAAAGGCTTCAGAACGTAAATTTTCACAAATGTCGCGCATTTCCCACGCAGAGCTGTGCGAATATTTATCGATGTAAAAAATTATTTTGTCTGAATTTTCAGCTTCTGGGAATTTTTTCCGTATGGAATCCACTACATCGGAAGTAGTACGGCAATCTGTTTTTTCCCCGAAAGTCTCCTCGTAAGCCGTATTGTAAACTTCACTGACTTTACTCATTTTTTCTGATATATTTGCATACAGCCTGTCCGAAAAATCGTATAAAAATCGGCTTTCTTTCACACATTTCATTGTGTAAGTATAGCGCAGATACGCCATAAAGAAGGAAAGCGCCAAAATCACCAATATACAGATTATTTTCAATTTTTCACCTCAACGGTCATATCTGCAAAATCGATTTGATTTCATAACGGAAATTCCTTCCTTCTTTTACTATTCTCATCGCATAATCAAACACATTGTTTTCAAGTAATGAAAGTATATTTTTACGGCGTTTAACATCATCAAAAGTCGAGGCATGGACCGTCGCAATGAGAGGAACACCGCAGTGCTGAGTCTGACATATTGCCTCAGATTCGCCTGAGGTACCGATTTCGTCGCATACTATGTATTCCGGATTCATATATCTAACCGCTATTTCAATGCCCTTTGCTTTGGGATAACCTGTTAAATATTCACAAAGAGAAGGCTCAGAAGAATAGGGAAGTTGCAGCTCGTAATTTGTATCCACGGCGCAGACTCTTTTTTTGTGCGCGCCGCTTGAAAGACTGTAAGCCGCAGAACGTACAACAGTTGTCTTGCCGGTGCACGGTGGAGAAAATACCAAAACCGAACACCTGTACTGTGATCTTTTTATGAGATCTGTAAGCTCAGTTGTGTCGGTCAAAAAAGTGAATGGGATCCTTATATTGACATAACTTACATTTTTTAACACTTTGATATCCGATTTTTCCGTATATACCTCTCCGCCTATACCGCAGCGTATTCCGTAATCCAGAGGCAGGTATCCGCTTCGCATTATTTCTTCGTATTTGAAATAGCTGCCGTCCGTCATTCTGTTAACGGTAAAGCCAATATCGTCCTTTGTGCAGATCATTCCGGTCACCAAATTTGATTCAGGCAGAGTAAATGAGACCGGCCCGTTGAGTCTCAATCTTATCTCGCGTATGTCGGGATAAGCCATCAGATAATTGAAACATGCGCTCCTGAATTGTTCCGGAATGAAGTCCGTTACATATTCTGAAACGTTTTTTTTGTAATCCTCAGAAATCATAATTAACACCAATCCTTTGCCCGCTTGTCCTTTTTTTCAATAGATATGATTGAGCTTATATTTTTATGACAATTGATCAATAAAGGTTGACAAAATGATGCGTTTGCTATATCATTGAATTATAGAATCGGGAAAGGAGAAATAATATGACTGAATTTTTATGTGAGTACATTAAAAACGTACCGGATTCATCAGAAGCTGTCAATAGCCTGGCGGAATTCTATGCGCAGCTTCCGGAAACAAAAAAGCAAAGGATAGAAGTGTTAAAAAAACAATTTTTTGCGTCAGAAAGAGAATTTGCAGATATACTTGACGAACTCAGAAGGTTGACCGAGCCGGATAATCTCGGTTATTACTGTTTGTGTGCGGTCTTTATCATGTCATGTTACGAACAAACCATGATAATTTATGAAAATAACGCTATCAGTATGGAAATTTTCTGGAATACAGCCGCAGATATATTCTTTAAAATGAGAGAATGCAAAACAGTCTACGGTGTTTACGGTACCTTCGTAGCAAGTTGGTATGCCGATTTTTTCAAATTGAAAAGATTTTCATTCGGAAGACTTCAATGTGAATGTGTAAGTTTTTCGGCAAGTGATTGCAGAGTAAACGGAAATATTGTAAAAACAGGTCAGCGGGTTCTTAATGTTCACATTCCGTCATGCGGGCATATAGAAAGGGAAGATGTAATAAAATCTCTTGATAAAGCTTATGATTTTTTCGGATTTGAGGGTGTAATGCCTGTAATATGTAATTCTTGGCTGCTGTATCCCGACCATATAAACGTCTACCCGGAAAAATCAAGAATAAGAAAATTTTTCGACATGTTTCAGAAAAAAATTCAGAAGAAGGAAAGTTCCCGGACGGTTGGCGAGTATTCGGAAGTGAAACAGAAAAAGATAAATATAAAGATCTTAAAGAGGAAACAACTTTGCAGAAAAATTTTAAAAAATATCTTCTTGAAGGAAAACGAACCGGAAGCGGACTTGGAATTATGTTTTTTCAAAAATAAATTGAAAATACAAATAAAAATTTTTTTTGATAATAATAGCTTTCGTATTCATAGACCCTGAAAACAATAATGAGTTGTTTGTAAAGCATGTCGGACATATGATGGGATTTATTGAATTCCAATACCGTATTTGCGTAATTGTGTCAAAGATAGCTTGATTTACAAAAGAGAAGTTTATTAAATAAACCTATACGTAATTATACCAAATGAAAATTTAGTATAATACAGGGTAGTTTTTTTCGGTTAAAGATACCAGCATTGAATGACTGCCCGATTTTTCAGTTATATTTTTTAATCTTCTGAAATCTATTTTTACAATCCGGACTAATTCGATTTGTCTTCCAATCAATGTTCGGATATTGCTATGTTAATTTTCAGTTCTGATAATCTGTTCGTGTATATAATTTTTCATTTGATGAAATTCGACAAAACTTTTACTTACAAAAATTCCGCAGTAATTTTTATATCCTCACCGCTTCCTGAAATTATAAAGACATTTTGACTTAATGTGGTTTCGGTATTGATTTATAATTTTTTATTTGTTTCAATCTTACACTTACACAACCTCATACTAAAAAAATCCGGACCTTTGCTTATCCAAGGCTCGGATTTTTTTATTTAAAACCGGTGCAATATCGTAAATCACACCAAATTTATATAAATTCAAACACAATGTGCTCAATTACACATTTATCAATTTTGGATGAGTATTTATTGCTATACAAAAAAGTGTCTGGGCGCGTTTCCTGCGCCCAGACACTCGCTGGTGGAGCTGGAGGGACTCGAACCCTTGACCTGTGCGTTGCGAACGCACCGCTCTCCCAACTGAGCTACAACCCCGAACGCCGTATAGTATATCACAATAATTTCGGTTTGTCAATAGTTTTCAGGATTTTAAACAGAATTGTAATGATATTTGCAGTCAAAAAACACATTATACAAACCGAATATAAATAGTCTGTTTATCATTATGAATAACATCAAAACATAAAATTTGTGACGCATACGCCGTACTTATCAGCCATCGCTTTGAAATTCTTTCTGTTTCACTTTCTATAAGCCTTCCGATGCAGTTATAAGTTTATACTTGGTTTTTTTATTAAGTTTGATAATTATAATCGACATTTATACATAAATTAGCCGTATTATCAATACTTTTTACTTATTTTAGCATTAAACTTTTTTTGTCATTATGAAAAGGAAGTAAAATACAGCTAAGTTTTGAAAATCGGGCTTGACTTTCTCGGGACTGAACTGTCATAATTAAATTTCCGCTCTCATCATACGGTTTCTAAGAACATTTTTTGCATTCAATAATCTTCATTAAGTTCTGTTACAACAATTCAAAATTCCCCGTTGTCTGAGAGCAATCTGGATTATATTCTTTTTTAGGAATTTCATAGAACAAATCTTAATAATATAATTAACTTGTTAAACGGTAACTATTGCAAACTGTGTAAAAATATGCTATAATAAACCCCGGTTAGAAATATCGGTCAGCTACAATATTTTTAATCTGTTTTGTGAGGTATGATTATGCGTAATATTTCTTTCAACGTCAATGATCGCACCGATTTGCTCCCGGGTTTTGTGCAACATTCGGTAGGTGCGGGCAGAGCTAACGAGCTACTGAGAAAAGCCGCTCTTTCACAGCTTGATTACGTACATAAATACTGCGGCTTCCGTTATGTCAGATTTCACGGCTTGCTTTCCGACGACATGGGCGTATATTTTGAAGACAGCTCGGGGGATCCCGTACTGAATTTCCAGTATATCGACATGGTTTACGACGAAATCATAAAAATCGGAATGAAACCGTTTGTAGAACTGAGTTTTATGCCGGACGCTCTCGCAAGCGGCAGTAAAACAGTTTTCTGGTGGAAAGGAAACGTAACTCCTCCGAAAGATTACTCAAAATGGCATTTTCTGATCAAAGAACTGACCGGTCACTGGATAAGGCGTTACGGTCCTGACGAGGTCCGCACATGGTATTTTGAGGTCTGGAACGAACCTAACCACCCCGCTTTCTTTTCCTCGGATATAAACGAATATTTCCGTCTGTATGCTGAAACCGCAAAAGCCGTAAAAAGTGTTGACAGCGCTCTGCGTGTAGGCGGACCGGCAACTGCCGGAAACGCGTGGGTAAAGGAGCTTATCAGCTTCTGTATCGATAACAGCGTACCTCTTGACTTTATATCGACTCACCACTACTCTACCGTCGCCACTTTTGACGAATACGGAACAAAGCAGATCTTTCTGTCAAAAACTCCGGATTCGATTGCTCAGGCAGTTCGCCGTGTAAAAAATCAGATACTTGAATCGCCAATGCCTGATCTTCCTTTGTTTTATACCGAATGGAGCACTTCGCCTTCAAGCAGAGATCCGGTTCACGACAGCTATATCGAAGCACCTTTTATACTCTATAACCTTAAACGTATCGGAAATTGCGCTGACAGTATGTCTTACTGGACATTTACAGATATTTTTGAAGAAGGCGGGATTGCGCGTAAACCTTTCCATGGAGGCTTCGGTCTGCTGAATATGCAGTCAATCAAAAAAAGCGCGTTTTACGCTTACAGATATTTTGCCGAACTCGGCAAACAACAGCTTGAATGTGATGACAGCGATTCATTTGTCTGCATCAAACCGAACGGTGATGTTCAGGTTTTGCTCTGGAATTATAAACTCCCGGAACAAAATAAGCCGAATTCCGAATATTTTTCTGCCGATCTGCCGCCGGAAAAATCCGATCCGGTCAGAATTTCCGTCAACGGTTTGCCGCAGGGCGATTATACGGTAAAGTGTTACCGCACCGGCTACGGCATTTGCGATCCATACACCGAATATATAAAAAAAGGTATGAACGACTGTACTGATTATCAATGCGTTGACAGTCTTAAAACCGATTCCGATATGCCTTTGTTCTCTGAGTTCAGTACAAAGGTGGAAGTTGACGGATTACTCACAATAAACACCGATACGAATATGTATGACTGCATACTTTACAAAATCATAAAGAATTAACAGCCCCGGATTCTCGGAATCCAACTGTTAACATTTTTTACATTTCAGAATATATTACTAACAAAAAAGGTTCCGGATTTGCGGAATAGGTGAACTTAAAAATGATCAACGACGATATTTTATCTGCCATCGGAAACACTCCGATAATACGTTTGAATAGGATGGTGCCTGAAAATTCGGCAAGAATACTTGTAAAATTTGAGGGACTTAATGTTGGTGGCTCCATTAAGACAAGGACTGCTTACAATATGATACTTGCCGCAGAAAAAGCCGGGCTTATAAACGCCGATACTGTCATTGTTGAGCCTACAAGCGGTAATCAGGGTATCGGTCTGGCACTTGTCGGAGCTGTCAGAGGTTATAAGACCAAAATAATAATGCCTGATTCCGTAAGTGAGGAGCGCCGTAAGCTCGTCAGACATTACGGTGCCGAAGTAATTCTCGTTCACGATGCCGGAAACATTGGCGCCTGCATAGAAGAATGTGTAAATCTCGCTGTAAAAATGAAAAACGAAAACAGCAATGTTTTTGTTCCGCAACAATTTGAAAATCCGGCAAATCCGGAAGTACAGAAAAACGTTACAGCAAGAGAGATACTGCAACAGGTCGACGGACCTATACACGGTTTCTGCTCAGGGATAGGTACCGGGGGAACGATAACCGGCATAGGTGAAGCACTGAGAGAGGCAAATCCCGATATCGAAATCTGGGCGGTGGAGCCGGAACACGCAGCTATCCTGTCAGGCGGTTCAATCGGTACTCATCTTCAAATGGGTATCGGCGATGGAGTCATTCCAACCATTCTTAATCAAAAAGTTTATAATGAGATCTGCATAATTCCGGATAACCTCGCAATTTCAACCTCAAAGGATCTCGCAAAAAAAGAAGGAATTATGTGCGGCATTTCAAGCGGTACAAATGTCGCCGCCGCCATAAAGCTTGCCAAAAAGCTCGGTCCCGGAAAAACCGTCGTTACGGTTCTGCCGGATACAGCCGAAAGATATTTTTCAACTCCCCTCTTTGACGACTGAATCCACTTTGTTTAGCGACCTAAAACTCCCGGGCGGTTCATAACCGTTCCCGGGAGTTTTTTGTTACATATTTTCTAAGTTAAGTCAGGATGTTTGTTTTTACACGACCGCATTACTTTTTCACTGTCTCAGTAACTCGATCCTGAGCCGGACTTCGTTTTTTCCCGAAACAGAAAATGACCTGTATTTACCGTTTCTGTTTGAATACATCAGATTCAGGTCGGTTACGTTGTCCGACGCCGAATATCGGCATAAACTTTCGTTGAAGCCGATTTCGACACAATTTCCGGTACAGGTGATCTTCGAATAATTTTCACCGTCAGAAAGCAGAGCCGGAAAATAAATCTCAGCAGTACCTTCGCCGTTTACTGCTATTTCGACGTAACCGTCGGTTATTTTACAGGTTTCGGAAAACAGAAATTCCCCTTCGGATGTACATTCAAATTTAACGATGGCGCTATCCCCGGTAACCGATTTCTCTGTCAAACGGTATTTTACCGAGCTATCCCAGCCTGTAAACCGGGTACCGTTTTTTATTATTCCGCCTGATATTGAAAATCCGGAAGGATTTACCGTTTCGGTTTTGTAGAGCGGCGATTTTGCAAACGGCACCGAAAGACAAACTGTCGGGAAAACACCCTTCCTGTGTATTCTGCCTATTCCGGCGGCGTCATAATGTGTATCGGCGTCTGTATCGAATTCTACAAAATAATCCCGGTATTTGACGAAAACCTTATGAAACCACTCAGACGTCTGACAAATGTAATTCTCGTTTTCCGACGGACAGGGAAATTCCTGAACTGTGTCATCCGACATGATATGAGCCAGATAAAACCAGGATGCAGTGGTAATCATGTACTTGTCAAAGTAGGCATAATCCTCGCACCCTATCATACTGTCTGTCGGATAACCGTTCTTTATATGACGTATTTTTTCTCCTGAAAGCCAGGGCAAAACACTGTATGTCGCTATTTTTGCGGCACGTTTGAACATTCCTGCTTTTCTTAAATCACCGAGTTTTCTGAACCAACCGGCATAAAATTCAAAAATCGCGGCATAGAACGCTTCGTTATGCAAAAACTGATTGCTTCTGCCTCCAAACGGTATTTCACCTGTTACCGACTGCATTTTAAGAGTTATGTCCGCAGATTTAAGAAGATTTTCCTCAAGGTCACTCCTACAATTTCCGTCAAACCCGAAATGAAGTGCAACTGCAAGCTGAAGTCTGGTTACCAAGTCATACACAATCGGCTCATTCGGGTCACGGTACATGC
>CALWJW010000044.1 GCA_944381095.1 uncultured Clostridia bacterium
CATACTACGATATGCCGCTGGAATCAGCAGATTTGAGCGGCAAGAAAACACATTATTCCGTCCTTTGCGCACACACCGAGCTTGACGTTCCGCTGTCGCGCTACGCGCCTGTAACTACGGCGCAACTCGCTGCGTCAGATCTTGACTACGCCGCTCTCGGTCATATACACGCCGGAAGCGGAATACATAAAGCCGGAAAAACACTTTTCGCTTATTCCGGGTGCGCTGAAGGCAGGGATTTTTCCGAATGCGGAGAAAAAGGAGGTATTCTTGTATCTCTCTCGGAAAATGGTACACACGCCGAAAAAGTTTATTTTTCACAGAGGATATATGCCGAAGCGGATCTGGATGTCTCCTCACTTGAATCGGAGGATAGTATAATTCAGGCGGCAAAGAAAAAATTTGCTGACATTAAAAAAGATCCCTCAAAGGATTACATCATACGCCTGAAGCTGTGCGGAACTGTCTCCGGCGAACCCGACACAGCGGTTATTTACAGTCAGCTTGCCGAATACGGCGCGGCAGAAGTCGTCGACGAGACCGTTTGTCTCTACAAATCCCTGGATTTTGACAAAGATTTTTCAATAAGGGGTCAGTTTTATCGACAGCTTCTCCCGCTTCTTCTGTCCGAAAAGCCGGAAGAACGTTCAAAAGCAAAAGCAGCGCTTAAATTCGGTCTTTGCGCGCTTGACGGAAAGGAGCTTTGAAGTCAGTGTTTATATCAGAAATCATTATCGGTGAGTTCAAAGGCATTAAAAACCGTAAGATAAGCGTGAAACCCGGTCTGAATCTTATTTCCGGAGATAACGGTTCAGGAAAAAGCTCAATAGCTTCTTTTATAAAATTCGTTTTTTACGGTTTCAGCGATCAGAAAGAAAAAATACTGGGTACTTCACTTGATACCGGCTCGTCGTCCGGAGCGGTGGTTTTGGAAAAGGACGGTGTTTCTTACAGAGTGGAAAGAAGCGTCACCGGCAGCATAACACGCTTGCGGGTGCTTTACAACGACACGGGAAGTGAGTTTACCTCATGGCAGGAGCATAATCGGACCCCGGGGGATTTTTTCCTGGGAATCCCCGCACAGCTTTACGACAGCTCTCTTTACATAAGCCAGGCGTCAGGCGGCGTTCCGGACAGCTCGGCGTCCGGAGCCATATCGAATATAGTTATGACAGGTGACGAAACAACAAATCTGAGCAGAGCCAAAAACACGCTTGAAAATCTGCGTAAGTCCCTGAAACTGAAAAAGGGAACCGGAGGCGAAATTCCGCGCTGTCAGCAGGATATCCTCGATCTGAAAAATTCCCTTGAAAGGGCACATAAAATATCTGCTGACTCTCTTCTGACAAAACATGAAATATCTGAAACCGAAAAACAGCTTTCAACGGTCAGAAGCGATCTAAACGAAAATGAAATGCAACTGAAACTGGAAAAAGCTCGTCGCATAGCAAAACTGAACAATGATATTGCCGACGCTGAAACCCGTATAAGAGATAACAGAGAAAAATCAAAGAAACTGGACAGCGAATTTTCATTTAACTCTTTCCTTCCGGATGACAGCTATATTGAGTCATTAAAAGACAAGTACCGCAGATACTCAGCCGGTAAAAAAGCCTTTGAAGAAATGCACACCGATGACGTTTTTTGCGAAATGCCGCCAAAAGGGTATTCTTATTTCGAAAAGCAGTCAGATGCTTCGGAAATATCCCGGAACTACCGGAAACTTCAATCAACAATCGGTACCGCAAACCTTGTTTTACTGATTTTTTCAGTTATTTTCGCAGTTTCAGTAATTGCCTTCATACTTTCGCTTACAGAAATATTCAGTATCAGCATTCCGTTGATTGCAACTCTTGCAGCAATTTCAGTTGCCGTTTTGCTGTCTTCTCTTTTTGTTGTTTCCGTACCGAAAAAAAATTTGAATAACCTTATCAAAGAGGCGGGAATTTCTCCTGAAAGACCTCTTTCGGTTTATCTGGCAGAATGTGAAAGTTACCGAAGAAAATATGAGGATTATTCAGCAAGGAACAACGCATATAAGAAACAAAATGAAATTCTGGAAAATTCAAAAAACGACTATCAGTCTGCCCTCGCACTTTGGGGCAGAAGCAGTTTGCAAGCCGCAGAAAACGACTATCGTACATTCAAAACGCTAAAAAGATCTCTGAGCGACGATATAGCGAAAGCCGAAAACGACATAAGGGTATTTAATGCCAGGCTTGAAGCGTTTTCTGATGAAGAGCGCCGCATTGCATCTGATACGGCGCCTGATCTGCTGAGATCCGAAGGCAAGGAAAGTCTGGATTCTCTCAGAGCGCGCAGTGAGAATTATTCCGACAAAATAAAGGCATTAAGTCAGAAACTTTCCGACCTGAAGATAAAAAATGCCTTAAACGTTACAGAGTCACCCGCTGAAATTGCTGATAAACTTGAAGCGGAAAAAAAGAAGCTGGTTTTGCTGACGGAAAAATTTGATTCTCTGATGCTTGCGATTCAAGCTCTCGGGGATGCCGAAACCGCTATGAAAAACAACTTCCTTCCCGACATATCTGCAAAAGCCGATAGCTACTTTTCTTCTCTTACCGAAAGTAATCACAGCTCACTCAGACTTGACGGTGGAATGAATCTGTATTACGAAAGAGAAAGTGCCGTCGTAAGCGGAGACTATCTCAGCTGCGGCAGCTCGGCTCTGGCGTATCTCAGTATGCGTCTTGCACTCCACGCGAAGATCTCGGGCGAGGATAAAAAGCCTCTGATTTTCGACGAGGCTTTGGTTTACCTCGACGACATCAGGTTGAACCGGGTCCTAAAGCTATTGACAGAGCTCGCAGCCAGCGGAACCCAGATAATGCTTTTTACCGCTTCCGACAGGGAAATACGCACACTGTCCTTGGTTTTCGGTTCCTTCAATCAGACTTTCAACCACGTAAAAATCCTGGGACAAGAAATTTTCTGAAAAAACCGGTATGGGGAGTCAAACGGAATCTTATGAAAAAATTCCTGAAAAACGTCTGCTTTTCCTTGATTTTCTTTGCAGTTTTCCTTTCTGTCTTCCTGATCTGCGTCAAAAAGGACAGCAACGCTGTCTATGTGCCGTCATGCCCCGAAAGCAACATATCATTTCCTGATCAAAACGACAAAATCAAGTACCTGAAATCTTCGTTCACCGTCACCGGATTTACAGAATCTGCATCGAAAGGCGACACGGCTTTTGTAGAAGTAAGGTCTGCCGATCACACAGAAATTTCGATTACCTCCTTTTACGCAAGCGGAAAAAGTTCAAGCTCGGCTTTTATACCAAAATATCCGGACGAGTCAGGTTATGTACGGTGGGAATGGAAAATTCCGGTAAATACAACTACTGACAAAATACGAATCGTCCTCCGCAGCAAAACCGGCTACGCCGAGCTCTTTATTAAGGTTGATAACTGAAAGCTTTTTATGTTTTCTCTGTTATTCCAAGGCAAGTGTTAACGCAATTATAACTGAAATTATTTTTTAACATATTTTGTTAACA
Source organism: uncultured Clostridia bacterium (assembly GCA_944381095.1). GTDB lineage: Bacteria > Bacillota > Clostridia > Oscillospirales > CAG-272 > SIG673. Next base: position 3,518 of record CALWJW010000044.1, read on the forward strand.
TTCTCCTTTTTTGCTATTTGTCGGTAAAAAACTCTGCAAATCACCCTTATTAAGACAAAATTCACCAATTTAGTGTATATATTCACCAAATCTCCTGAGTAAAATAAATGATTTTATAGGCGTTTTGCGTATTTACAAAATGTTTTGAATATGATAAAATATTAACAGAAATAAAATCATTTTAAAAGATACCGTAAACTAAAAAACCGAATTTTATGACGAAAGGAGAGGTGATTATGAACAGCGAAAAAAAACTTATGCTTACCGTCTACATCATACTCGGAGTCATCTTTCTTATCGGCTCCGCTTCCCTTATTTTCAGTGCATTTTACCCTTACGAATGTTCCAAGTATGTCGGCACGATAAAAAAAGTGCTCTTTACCGTCAACATAATGCTTCCGGTAACAGGTATAGCTCTTATGATCTGGCTTTTTGTAAAAAGAAACCACATGTCGGCAAATTCAAAATGAAAGCCCGGGATGCTTCGGATTTTTTCCAAACTCAGTTATACCGCGGGACGTATATTTTTTAACCATCGGGTTCCGGACTGAAAATCACCCGCTTTGACGGTTGCGGTTTCGGCGGCTTCTTTTGGTACCGGATTCAAAAATATGACTATGCGGTAATAACTGCCTGAAAAGTTGCTTTTAAAAACAGATATCTGTTTTCAGAAATTTCACCATTACATGATCCGACGGGAGGATTTGATTTTGATCTATCTGCAACAGTTCCGTTTGCCTTCTCAGAAAGACGAGGAAGAATTTTTCAGTCCTTTCGGTAAGCATTTCAAAACTAAAAATTATCGCACCGTTTACACAACAAAATATCCGTTCGGCATATTTCGTTACAGGAATCTGCCGGATTTCTGTTTTGATGATATAACCTTATTTTGCGGCGACAACGGTAGCGGAAAAAGTACAATACTTAATGTTATCGCAGAAAAATTGGGGCTGACCCGTTCCGCACCGTTCAACCGTTCGGATTTTTTCGGCGACTACGTCGAGCTATGCGATTTTCAGCTTGACAAAGCCATGCCTCCGGAAAGCAGAATAATAACAAGTGACGGAGTCTTCGAAAAAGTCCTCGATATAAGACGTCTGAACGAAGGAATCGACGATAAAAGGCAGTCGCTGATCAATGAATACATTTCCACCAGAAAAGATGAGGAGACCAATCTGAATCTTGCCGGGATTGACGATTACAAACGGTGGCTTGACGTTCACGATGCAAAAAAGAAACACAGCACCCAGTCCGAATATATAAGAAAGCGGCTGATACGAAACATTCAGGAGCGTTCAAACGGGGAAAGCGCTCTTTCATACTTTGTGGATTTCATAGCTTCGGAAGGACTTTACTTACTCGACGAGCCTGAAAACAGTCTTTCAGCCGCAAACCTGCTCGCTCTCAAAGATTTCATTGAAGACTGCGTAAAAAATCACAGATGCCAGTTTATCATTTCTACACACTCACCCATTCTTCTTTCCATGGAAGGAGCCACCGTGTATGACCTTGACGAAGTACCGCCCGGGGTAAAAAAGTGGACGGAAATCGAAAGCGTCCGCGTTTTCTTTGACTTTTTTGAAGCTCACCGGGACGACTTCATTTAAAGAAAGGTCTACGAGTCTTTTACGATGACAGGATTTGTCTTGATTTTACATAAAACTCCGGGGACGTCTGTTTTATACTATGATTTTTAACCGACAGTTTAAGGCTACAACAACCGCTTCCAAATGAATTCGGAGCGTTTTTAACTGTGAATTTCACCCTCAGCTGACAAAACTTCCTGTTTTTTTGTAAATTAACCCCGTAAAAATCATAGCCTGTTCAGATGGTCCGGATCAGATGTCTCGATTTATATCGACAGAAAAAGACATCGGAATTTCTGATCGTTTATCAAGAAAATAAATTACGTTGCCACCGGGTAACGGCGCATACACGCCGGATTTTGTATCATCAGGTCTCAGAAGATACAAACTCCGGCTTTTTGCCCGAAAAACGATTATTTTAAATATTTGCATAACCCCAAATCGTGTACATTTTATTTCTTTAATAAGTCTGCCCGTATTTGCTTCCGCTTTTATTTTCCCTACATTTCACGTTTATTATTTTTCTTTCCGGTTTAATTTTATCGTCTCTTACTTTTAAGCGACGTGATTTTCTCCGGCTGATTTCAACTTTTCGTATCTTCTGCATCTTACGATATCATCCTTTGCGCCGGAGATCCTGAAATATAACTTATATCCCGACACCCGCACATTCAAAATCTTCAAAGGAGCAGCTATGTCAGACACAAACTTTGCAAAAATTTTTTTCAGATATGCTTTACCGGGCATATCCGGAATGGTCGCTATCTCGCTGTATATTCTCGCAGATACCTATTTCATTTCTTCCGGGCTCGGCAGTATCGGAGTGACCGCACTGAATCTCGCAATTCCGGTTTTCAGTCTGGTTCACGGCTCCGGTCTTATGCTCGGAATGGGAGGCGGAGCAAAATACTCAGTTCTTTCCGGTAACGGAAAATCCGGCGGCGCCTCTGCGTGTCTTTTTTCTTCACTCACTGCCGCAGTGCCTTTCTGCACCGTTTTTCTGTTCTCAGGGTTATTCTTTTCCTATGATATAGCGTTATTTCTCGGTGCCGATAGATTTGCACTGGACTACACAGCTGTGTATGTAAAAGTAATTCTTCTTTTCTCACCGGCGTTCATTCTCAATGATATTTTTCAGTCCTTTGTACGCAATGACGGTAATCCCGAACTTGCAATGTCCGCAATGATAACCGCAAGCTTTTCAAATATAATTCTCGACTACATTTTTATCTTTCCTCTCGGACTCGGTATGTTCGGTGCCGTTCTCGCAACAGGTCTGTCTCCTGTTATCGGTATAGCTGTGCTTTCATTGCATATATTTTCCCGAAAACGAAACCTGGTCTTTAAGCCTTCCAGACCAGACCTGAAAATTTTTGCGGATATTTTTTCTGTCGGCGCTCCTTCTTTTTTTACGGAAATGTCATCCGGTATTGTCATAGCGGTTTTCAACTCAGTTATTTTCAGAATCTCAGGCAACACCGGTATCGCCGCATACGGAATAATCGCCAACATTTCTCTTGTTGTCGTTGCTGTTTTCACAGGTCTTTCACAGGGTATGCAGCCATTACTCAGCCGTGAGTTCGGACGGGACAACTTTTCCGGCTGTATGAAAATTTTAAAACTCGCTTCCCTTTCGGCTTTGTTTATCGCTGTTATCTTTTACACTGCAATTTTCTCATTTGCCTCACCCATAACCGCTCTTTTCAACAAAGAAAATAACGTCTTACTTTCCGATATGGCTCTGACAGGTCTCAGAATATATTTTGCCGGCGTTTTCTTTGCCGGATTCAACATAGTAGTTTCGGTATTTTTCAGCACCTGCGGAAAAACTCTTGCCGCTCAGCTGATTTCCCTCGCGCGCGGCTTTTTTGTCATTATTCCTGCCTCTGTTATCCTCTCTACGCTTTTCGGAATGGTCGGGGTATGGCTGTCATTTCCGGTCACAGAAGCGCTGGTCACACTCGTTTTCTGTTTTTCTGCGTTTTTATTCAGGTTGTTTTCGTCCAAACACAAACTGAAAAAATGAAATTCATCCCTGCAAATTCCCGATTGCAAATCGAAATGAGTTAAGTCAAATTGCAAAATTGATGTTCATTATGTACAAAAACAACAAAAAGCCAAGATCAAGCATTTGTTTTGACCTTGGCTTTTTGTTATCAATGCGACAGCCTTCACGATTTGCTAAAACAATGAAACTGCCCACGATTTTTATTTCGGCTGAACAGCTGTTGCCGAAACCGCACAACGTGCACATACGGCAGATATGCAGCCTTTTCCGGAAGTAAAAAAGTCCTGAGTTAAACCGGAACAAAAACCGGATTCAGTGCCGAACCGCAATCACCTGCACGTACTCAGATATCCATTATTATCGGCAGTATCATTGGCTTTCTGCCGGTCTTTGCAGAAAGAAATCTTGTCATTTTGTCCTTGATGCGGTTCTTAATTTCATTGAAGTCATAATTCCGCTCGTCAAGACTTTCGCTTATGACATCCCGTGCTATCTGCCTTGCCTGCTCCATCAGCTCTTCCGACTCACGCACATATACAAACCCTCTCGAAATAAGGTCGGGTCCGGAAACTATATACCCGTCTCTTGTGTCGACTGTGGAAACGCAGACAATAAGTCCGTCCTCAGAGAGATGCTTTCTGTCTCTCAGGACTATATTTCCAACGTCACCTACCCCATAGCCGTCGACCAGTACCTTTCCAGCCGGTACCGTTCCGTTCCATTTAGCGCCGTCTTCCGTTATTTCAAGCACGTGCCCTATGTCAGCAGAAACAAATATTCTGTCAGCAGACATTCCCATTTCTTCCGCAAGCGCTTTATGACGTATAAGATGCTTGTACTCTCCGTGTATCGGCATAAAGAATTCCGGCTTTGTGAGCGCATGCATAAGCTTCAGCTCCTCACGGCAGGCGTGTCCGGATACGTGAACCTCCACCAGGGCGTCATACAGTACCTTTACACCCTTTTTGAACATTTCATTCACAATCTTACCGACAAGTTTTTCGTTTCCGGGTATCGCATGTGCCGAAATAATAACCAGATCTTTTACCCCGAGCTCTACTTTATCATGCGTCGACATCGCCATACGGTAAAGTGCCGACATCGGTTCACCCTGACTTCCGGTCGTCACCAGCGTTATATTTTCCGGTTTATGCCTGCGCAGATCGCTGAGATCTATCAGCAATCCATCAGGTACATTCATATACCCTAACCTTATAGCCGCAGAAACTATGTTCTGCATCGACCTACCGGTTATAGCTACTTTTCTTCCCATCCTTGCGCTGATATCTATTATCTGCTGCACACGGTGTACGTTCGACGAAAACGTGGCTATTATTATCCTTTTATCTGTGTTTTTCGAAAAAATGTCGTCAAGAGATCTTCCGACGTTTTTCTCCGACGGGGTGTAACCCGCTCTTTCCACATTTGTCGACTCGCAAAGCAACAGTCTGACGCCTTTTTTGCCTATTTCGCCTATTCTCGCTATATCCATTACGGCGCCTTCTATCGGCGTCAGGTCCAATTTGAAGTCACCGCTGTGAAAAACCACTCCCTGCGGTGTTGTTACCGATATCGCGCACGCGTCGGCTATTGAATGGTTTACGTGTATGAACTCAGCGGTAAACACCCCGAGTTTTATCACCTCTCCTGCCTCCACGCAGTAAAGCTCCGGCTGCTTTTCAAATCTGTATTCAAGCAGCTTGTTTTCCACTATCCCCAGTGTAAGTCTGGTCCCGTATACGGGTACGTTCAGCGTTTTCAGTACGTACGGAAGCGCTCCTATGTGATCCTCATGACCGTGCGTCAGAACGATGCCTTTTACCTTATCGCTGTTCTCTTCGAGGTAGCTTATGTCCGGAATCACCAGATCGACTCCCGGCATGTCTTCATCCGGGAAGCCAAGCCCGCAGTCGATTATGATTATGTCGTCGCCGTATTCCAGACACGTCATGTTCTTTCCTATTTCGTCAAGTCCGCCCAACGAATAGACTTTGAGCGGTAAAAGCTTTGTTTTTTCTTTTCTTGCCATAAATTTCCTTTCTTGATCAATCCGATTTCTATGTACGAAAAAAACACGGAAAAGCTCCCATGGGGCTTCCGATAAAAATTTCCGGCTTCAAGCATAACCGTCACATTGCTTTACGCCTATGCTTGATACCTGTCCGCCTGCGTAACCGCTCCCACAAAGCGTACGCTTCCGGCAAACAAAAAACGAACTCGAAATATCTTCATTATTGTACCAACATTTTGTGAATATTATTCTACGCAAATAGTTAACAAGAAATAAATAAATTATTTTTTCAAAAGCTGTCATTAACTATTGACTTTGAGCGCTTTTTATGCAATAATACTTAAAAGAATCAAGTGTTCGTGTAAGAAAGAGAGGTTCGTTTATGAAAAAAATCAAAGTAACCGTCTGGAACGAATTCAGACATGAACGTTCAGACAAAACCGTAAAGGAAATTTACCCGGAAGGAATACATAACACGGTAAAAGACATACTTGCCGAATGCGATGACGTCGAAGTTACAACGGCAACACTCGATATGCCCGACCAGGGCTTGCCGGATGAGGTGCTTAACAATACCGATGTGCTCATCTGGTGGGGGCATATGGCTCACGGTGAAGTAAAGGACGAGCTTGTCAACAAAATAAAAGAACGGGTTTACAGGCACGGCATGGGTTTTTTTGCTCTCCACTCAGGTCACCACTCAAAACCTTTCCGCGCCATTGTCGGTGCTACCGGTGACCTTACCTGGGGCGTCGAACAACAGCAGATAGTCTGGAACATCATGCCTCAGCACCCGATAGCGAAAGGCATTCCGGAGAGATTCGGACTTTTTGAGGAAATGTACGGAGAACCCTTCCGCATACCTCAGCCAGACGAGCTTATATTCGCCTCCTGGTTCAAAAACGGAAATATATTCCGTACAGGCTGCACATTTTACAGAGGAGTCGGAAAAGTCTTCTATTTTCAGCCGGGACATGAAATTTGCCGCAGCTTCTACAATCCGAATGTCCGCACAGTCATAAAAAATGCCGTTCACTGGCTCTACACAGAGCTTCCGGACAACGTCAAAGACCTGAGCTGTCCTCAGCAAAAGGTGCCGGTAACTGAACTTATGGAGGCTGAAAAGGAGTTTTAACTTCAAAGCTCGGTTGTGCCTGAAAGAGAAGCAACGGATAAAACCGACACCACGTTTTTCTGCTACCGTCCGCAGGTACGGAAATCACAGGTACCTGTCTGACCGGACGGAAAACATACAGACCGGATCCACCGTCAAAGGATAATCTGTCGTCACCGGAGCACTGAGGTGACAAATCAAGTAAAATATCAGGAGGACACATATGCTTAAACTTCCAGATTACCATAAATCGCCCGAGGTTCTTCACTTTGGTTGCGAAGAACCGAGAGCATATTTTATACCGTTTGAAAGCGAAAATGCCACCTTGTCCGAAAGACGCGAAAACTCAGCCTTCTTCAAAACCCTTTGCGGAACCTGGGACTTCAAATGGTACCCGGACATATACGCAGTAGACGGAACCGACGTTCCGGCCTTCCCATCGGAAGGCGCTGATAAGCTTGACGTGCCGATGAACTGGCAGGTCATGACTGACAGAGGCTACGACGTTCCGAACTACACCAACATAAACTACCCTTTTCCGGTAGACCCGCCTCATGTTCCGGACAGTAATCCGTGCGGCCTTTACAGAAGATTCTTTACTGTAACCGAAGAAATGCTTGCAAACAAGTCCGTTTATCTTAATTTTGAAGGCGTAGATTCCTGCTTCTATCTCTGGATAAACGACACATTCGCAGCATACAGTCAGGTAAGTCATATGACTTCCGAAATAAATGTTACAGAACTGATAAAACCCGGAAAAAATGAAATCAAGGTTCTTGTCTTCAAATGGTGCGACGGCTCCTACATGGAAGATCAGGATATGTGGAGAATGAGCGGAATTTTCAGAGAAGTTTACCTCCTTTTCAGGTCCGTAAACCACATAAAAGACATCGATGTGAAAAACAAAATATCGTTTGACATGAAGGAAGCGGATATCTCTGTTTCGCTTTCTCTTACAGCAAAGGCATCGGTAACTGCAACACTTTATGCGCCTGACGGTACGTTCATCACCACCCTCAAAAAGAACGCCAAAAACGTCAGCTTTACCTTTATGCTTGACAAACCGGTGCTGTGGAATCACGAAACCCCGAATCTTTACAATGTCATTATCTCCTGCGAGGGTGAATTTATCAGGATCCCGGTCGGAATAAAACGTCTTGAAGTTATAGACCGCACCGTCTTCATAAACGGTAAAAAAGTCAAGGCAAAGGGCGTAAACCGCCATGACAGCCATCCCCTTCTCGGGCACGCCGTTCCTTACGAGCACTTCCTGAACGATCTGATGATCATGAAAAGACATAATGTCAATACCATCCGTACATCGCACTATCCCAACGACCCGAGATTCCTTGAACTCTGCGACAAATTCGGATTTTACGTTGTGGACGAAACGGATATTGAGACGCACGGCTTCACGATCGTCGGTAATTGGAGCAGAATTTCCGATGATCCGGAATGGGAAAAGGCTTACATTGACAGAGTAAAACGTATGTACATGCGCGACAGAAACCATGTATGTGTTATCATGTGGTCGCTCGGCAATGAAAGCGGCTTCGGTCGTAATCACCGCGCAATGACCGCTTTCCTGCGCAAAAACGACACCTCAAGACTTGTTCATTACGAGGGAGCTTCCACCGGTTATACAGCAGGAAAGGAAAATCCCGATACGACCGACGTTGAAAGCAGAATGTACTCGCATCCGAATGACATCAAAAAATATGTCGACAACAAAGAATACACCCAGCCTTATTTCCTCTGCGAATACGCTCACGCCATGGGCAACGGCCCGGGAGGACTGAAAGAATACTGGGAGCTTATAGACAGCCGCGACGCTATATTCGGCGGTTGCATATGGGAATTCACCGATCACTCCGTTGCACTGAGACAGAAAGACGGAAGTCTGCATTTCACATACGGCGGAGATTTCGGTGATTACCCTAGCGACGGAAATTTCTGCGTCGACGGTCTCGTGTATCCTGACAGAAGGATACACACCGGATTCCTTGAAGTCAAGCAGGCATACGCTCCCGTGACCGCAAAAGAGATCGACCTTGCCTCCGGAAAAATCTCCGTCATAAACAAAAAATACTTCTCTTCGGCTGAGGATATCAGTCTGAAATGGAGCGTTGAGTCCGACGGCGCGATAGTTCAAAGCGGAGTCATTCCTTCACTTGACATCAGAGATGAAGCAAGCAGAGAATATACGCTTCCTTATGACCTGCGCGGCGTCTCAGGGAATACCTATCTCAACCTTTCATTCTGCACAAATACCGCATTACCGTGGGCGGATTCCGGCTATGAGGTGTCATTCGTTCAGTTCAAACTGCCTTCGTCTCCGAAAAAACAGATATCTGCTGTCTGTTACCCGGTCACCCTCAGCGAAAGCGATTCTTCGTTTACGGTGGCAGCCGGAGAAACCGTTTATACTTTCTGCAAAAAATGCGGACTCATAAGCGAGCTCTGCGACAACGGAAAAGATATGATAGTTTCTCCGATACGACCGACGGTTTGGAGAGCGCCCACCGACAATGATATGCGTATCAAATTGAAGTGGACAGAATGCGGTTATGACCGTGAGACAGTCAAATGCTATAAGATGAAGGCGAAACTCTCAGGCGGAAAAGCTGTTATAGTTTCGGAAATTTCCCTCGGAGCCGCCCCTAAACTTCCGTTTGTCAAAGCAAAAATAACTTACACTGTAAACGGTGACGGATCTCTCGGAATCCTTACGGAAGGAGAAAAGTTGTCAGACGTCTATCTGCCAAGATTCGGTTTTGAGATAGTTATGCCAAGGGAATCGGAAAAATATTCCTACTTCGGATACGGACCTAATGAAAGCTACCAGGATAAGCTGCTTGCGGCAAGAATGGGACTTTTCAAAGGTGATGTCAGCGATAACTTCGAGCATTACGTGCGTCCGCAGGAAAACTGTTCGCACTTCGGAACGCTTTACGCAACTGTTACAAGCGTCGCCGGTCACGGTCTGAGATTTGATACAGACTCATCCTTCTCTTTCAGAGCAAGTCATTACAGTGCAAAAATGCTGACAGCGGCAAACCACGACTACGAGCTTTGCCCTGCACCCGAAACATTCGTCACAATCGACTATAAACAGCACGGAATCGGCTCCAACTCCTGCGGACCTCAGCCCGACGAGCAGTACCGTTTCAGTGAAAAGAATTTCACATTTTCATTCACCATAACTCCTACAAGGATTCTTTAATTCAAGCCGGACGACTTAATGCGGCGACCTTACCGCATTTTTCCGGATCTCATTTTCCGACTTAATAAAAAAGGCACGCTGTGCTGCGTTTACGGGAAAGCTTTCCCTGTTGACGCCGTCACATTTCCGTGCCTTTTTATTTTTGAAATATCCAAAAACCGATATTGGTTGTGCTGACTCATTTATCCGCAAAAAATGATTTTTTCCGCAGATACGTCTGAAAAGCAGAAAAATCTGCTTTTTACCGCTAAGCTATACATTATTGTGTCTTCATCCTCGGAACGCCTGATGTTTTCAGTTGCAGTAAACATCATTTTTTGCCTGCGTTACAGCAAAATCTCCATTTTTTGGCAGAATATTTTTGAAGCGTATCTCAAAATCCGTGATATTCCGTGAATATATCCTAAAATACACTTTGCTATTACAAAGATTGTATTATCGGGATATTTGTCTAAATTCGCCGGTACTGCCGTACTGCCGTGATCGGGATTAAATTTTATACTGCCGATATTCATTTTTGGCGACAGTTAACCAAAACATCCGTAAAAGTATTTTTTCGGCTTAAATCATCAAAAGGACGTACAAAGTTACATACGTACCTGAACAAAATTCAGATTTCAGTCTATAAACAGCTTTTTTGGCATCACGTTGCTTCCCATTTCAGTACAAACCTCCCAGCGTCTGGACAGCACGGCTTTTGCAAATTATTCCGCAGTGTTCTCTCAGGTAACTTTCCGCCACGTAATCCACATGCTTCCCGCCGTACTCGGTTGCATAGCAATCCAGATATTCGCTGGTTACCGTAAGTTTGAGCCAGTAGCGATTGCCCTCAGACATTGCGCTTGAATAGCCTCGGTATCCCAGTATTTTTAGCTGAGCGCACAGTTTCAGGACACTGTCAAGACTATCAAATACATAAAATCCGGTTCTTTTCCTGACGGTTTCAGAAGACTTGATACCTTTTTTCGTCGCTATTTTTGATACAAATATTTCACAGCCTCCGTCACTGCTCTGGTAAATATGTATGAATACTCTTGCTTTACCGGCATCAAACCCGGTTTTGTTCTTTGCTTCGCTGAGAAGCTTCCGGAATATTTCTTTGGTCTGCTTTTCACTGTAATCCATTTTCTCAACCGTTATCCTGTATTCCTTTAAATCTTCTTTGGTCAGCGATATCTTTATTTTATCTCCCGAAATTCTAATCAGTTCCAATATCATCAGCCTTTCTTACTATATTTTTCGGTCTAATGTAATTATATTACTTTCAATTTCTTTTGTGTATATCCAAATTATTTGCAAAAGTGGAAAATTCAGGGCTTATGACGGCTTTTTTACTGTTTTTTCCAAATCTGACTTAAATTTCTTTAATTTTTGTCGGCTCGTCATGTATATAATACTCGCCATGTATATAATATGATTGTAACATCCTGTTTATTTTTACGGGACAAAAATAATTGACAAATCAGGGAAAATTGTGTATAATATATTAGGTACGGAAGAGCTGTTTTCCGTATTAGTCTTTTGAAAAGGAGTGGATCAAATGAATACAGCTGATTTAGGCAGTCCGGGCGGCGGCGGGCCAGCTTTACTTCTGACAGATGATAACAACGCTGTTTTCATTTGTTGCCGGTTTTCCTGACCTGACCTCAGCCGACTGCTTTTTCCGCTGACTTTAACAGCAAAAAAGCAGAAAGGTAGGTTATTATTATGAAAGACAAGGTTCTTACTCTGCTCGTTGAGCACAATTTTTCCAAACTGCGTTCACTGCTCGGCAACATGAACGCTACCGATCTTTCGGTACTGCTGACACAGATTCCCGAAAGCACGCTTACCGTTGTTTTCAGGCTTCTGCCAAAAGACCTTGCAAGTGAAACTTTTGTCGAAATGGATCCTGATTCACAGCAGCACCTCATTACCGCTTTCAGTGATCCCGAACTCAAAGAAGTACTTGACAAGCTTTTCGTTGACGATACAGTTGACATTATCGAGGAAATGCCTGCTAATGTCGTCCGGAAAATACTTAAAAACACATCCCCGGAAAAAAGAGCGGTCATCAACGAAATTCTCAATTATCC
>CALWJW010000045.1 GCA_944381095.1 uncultured Clostridia bacterium
AACTGATGAGGGGAACAATATTCTTGAGATTAAAATATTGCCACAGTTCCAAAATATCGCAGAAAGGGATATGGAAAAGCACTGATTGATTTTATTGTCATGAGATATAAAGGGCAATATTCTGTTTTGTAGGTTGGTATAAACGATAGTTCATTGAGTATACCATCTATGAAAAGTGCGGTTTTGTTCGTACTCATAGTGTTAAAATTACTTTGTAGTTAATCATGACCATCCGATTTTTGAATGTATTCAGTTAAAGGATGCTCTTTATAAGAATACATGGGCAAATATAATCCTATAAAACCTTAATTATGTCAACTGTTTGATTAATTTTCAGTACAATTAAAAAACAGAGCTTTATAATCCGGCAGAGACTTATTTTTTCTGTGCTGAGATCCGAGGAATAACAAAAATCAGTTTTTTTAAAAAACAATACATCTGTTTTCCGCAACGTAAAATTGCTTTTAAGTCGTTAAATGACTGAAAAGAGTCGCTGTTGCGGTTTTTTTATCGGGAAAAAACCATTCACCAAAAAAATCGGTCAGCATAAAATACCATAGAAAAAACTGAAAGGGTGGTTTTTTATGAGTGACGAACTTGAATACGGTTATATTTTGGTTTCTGTAAAAACGGCAGGAGGTGCGTTGCCTGTCGCTAATGCCGTGGTGACGGTCAAGGACGCAAACGATAATATTCTGTATGTTGAATTTACCGACAGCAGCGGAAACACGCAGGTGATGAAGGTACCGGCTCCTGCCAAGTCCAATTCTATATCTCCGGATACCGGTCTTCCGCCGTACTTCAACTACAATATCGATACCGACAAGGAAGGATATGTCAGCGTCAGAAACACTAACGTTCCCGTTTATCCCGGAATAACTTCGATACAGCCGGTAGAGATGCTGCCGCTTCCCGAAGGGTTAAGAATACCGCTGGTAACGTTTTCCGAAAGCGTGCCGCCTGAGCTTTGAATGGCGTATAGCAGCGAAAGGAGTAGTATATGAATAACGCAGCACTGCCTTTTATACCGGAAACCATAACGGTTCACCTCGGACGCCCGGATCAGGCGGCGTCAAATGTTACCGTGCCGTTTATTGATTATATCAAAAACGTTGCGTCAAGTGAAATATATCCCACCTGGCCGGAAAATGCCATCAAAGCGAATGTACTTGCGCAGATTTCGTTTGCCCTGAACCGTATATACACCGAATATTACCGTTCGAGGGGCTACGATTTCGACATTACAAATTCAACGGCTTTTGACCAGTATTTCGTTCCCGACCGTGAAATTTTTGAGAATGTCAGCCGGATAGTCGATGAACTGTTTGACAGCTACGTTGTGAGAGAAGGGAGCGTTGAGCCGCTTTTCGCGCAGTACTGTAACGGAACTACCAGTAAATGCGACGGACTTTCTCAGTGGGGAACAGTCGATCTTGCAAATCAGGGACTTACTCCGCTTCAGATTCTGCAGTATTATTACGGTGACGATATAGAAATAAGAGAAGACGTTCCGGTTATGCCTGTTGAATCCAGTGTGCCGCTCCGTCCGCTTATCCCGGGAGTTGTAGGCAACGACGTAAGGACCTTGCAAGTCAGACTTAACCGGATATCGGCTAACTATCCCGCAATACCGAAGATTACAAACGTAAACGGTGTATATGATAAAAATACCGAGAATGCGGTAAAAGCTTTCCAGAAAATATTCAACCTTACCCAGGACGGAATAACCGGCAGAGCGACGTGGTATGCGGTACAGCGGATCTACAACGCAGTTAAAAGGCTAAGTGAACTTGATTCCGAAGGACTGAAAATAGAAGAGATTTCAAGGCAGTTCCCGGAAGAACTTAAACCCGGTGACAGGGGTAATTTTGTAAGAGTGGTCCAGTATCTTCTCAGATATGTCGCTCAGTTTGATAACCGGGTGCCGGAGATAGCGGTGGACGGTATTTACGGACCGAAAACAGAGGCGGCGGTCAAAGCCGTTCAGGGTATATACGGGCTTACTCAGTCCGGAATTACAAATGAGGAAACATACGCGGTGCTGTACGATCTGTACAGGGGTTATATAAATTCGCTTCCGAATTCGCAGTTTGTCGGGACCGCAAGACCGTTCCCGGGATTCCCGATTGCTACCGGTCAAAGAAATGAATATGTCCGTGCGCTTCAAACCTACCTCAACGTTATTGCCGGAACCTATGATGAAATACCGGAGATTGCGGTTGACGGAATATTCGGACCGGCAACGGAAAACGCCGTACGTGCTTTCCAAAGACTTGTCGGACTTACTCCTGACGGAATAGTCGGGCTCAAAACCTGGGAAGCAATAGCTTCGCTGTATGAAGACCTGATCAAGGGCGGCAGTGTTCAGAGCGGACAGTTTGTACCGCAGTAAGGAGGAGCAGTATGTTTAATGAGAGTGATACGGTTTTCTATGTAGGGAATAACGCCGAGTTTATCAAGAGGGTCCAGGGACGGCTCAGAGATCTTTCGCGAAGCGACAAAAGAATCCCGGCAGTGTACATTGACGGGATATACGGAAATGAAACCAAGGATGCGGTGAAAGCTTTCCGGAATGCGTATGATGTCGGAGAGGGAGGAGAGCTTGATAAGGAAACCTTTGAAATGCTTGACAAGGTGTGGAATCTCGCCAAAAAAAACGCCAGTCTCCTCGGATATCGCCCACAGTTTGAGTTTTATGAGGGAAATGTCATAAGTCCGGGTGACAGCTTTGACGATGTCTATGCGGTACAGTTACTGTTAAGGGAACTGTCGTTGCAGGATTCCTCTTACTATACGGAAATGACGGGAAATTATGATGAGAAAACAGTGACTGCGATAAAAAAACTTCAGAAAGCACTTGGAAAAACAGAAAACGGAATAGTTGACCGGGATCTTTGGAATACCCTTGTGCTACTGACCGGACTGAGCAGAAAATACAGATAAATCCGATTGAAAAAATCCGGTCAGAAACAAAATGAAGTCATTCATAATGAAAAATCAAGACACGATACAGTTAAATACGGCAAATGAGTATGTCCGGCGAAAAGATAAAGAAAATTGATTACGCAAAAGGGCATATCTTTTGCTCTCTGCTGAAAATTTAAGAATATCTTCCGGAAACGGTCGCAAAATCTGTGTAAAAAATCCGGAAAAAGTCCGAGGCGGAATCGGAATAAGAATAAGAATAAGAATAAGAATAAGAATAAGAATAAGAATAAGAATAAGAATAAGTTGCCTGTGTCGGATCTGTATTCGGACAAAATCGCTGAGTGCGTCCTGCAAAAAACAGAAGGCGCCGAAATAGTTTGGGCGGTTAAAACCTTAAACTTATCCGGTAAAGCGCGCCCGATACCGGATAAGAGAGACTACCGTAACCGATAAAGTTCTTCACGGCTGCCATATCTTCCGGGTACAGATATAGTTTCGGTTTTCAGGCATCCTATTACTGTATAATTGCCATGATTTCCGCATAAAGTGTCAAAAAACCGTTTGACGGGATTTATTCCGCCAAACGGTTTTTTGTTTAAGGCACCACCGCGCAATTCACGGCTCGCGCCTTGACCGCACAACTTTTTGCATCTTTTTCGCCAAACTGCACAAATCTCCTTGTCAATAGATCCACTATTGCCTGCGTCAATTTGGTTTGTTTGACGAAAAATCTGACGGCAGATTTGCGCAGTCAGAATTGTGCGGTGTTGCCTTAATTGTTACTGCTATCCGTAAAACGTTCTTGTTCGATTGTTACTGATTTCCGACGAAAGTTTTTGTTCGTTTGTTACGGGTATCTGTCAAACGGTTTTTGTTCGTTTGTTACGGGTATCTGTCAAACGGTTTTTGTTCGTTTGTTACAGGTATCTGCCAAACGGGTTTTGTTTGCTTGATGTCGGCTCTTTGCAAACGTTATTTCGCAGCTTACCGTGGTTGCCGGTTCGGGCGTCTTACGTCGTATGATTGACGTGATTTTTGTGTGCTATAAATTTCAGCTTGCTGAAAAGCACAGAGAATCTGTATCGGACTGACGCTTTGTCCGATTGTCCCGACTGAAAGAACCGTACGTCAGAAAATTGAATGTTCTTTACCTGACAGCCGGAGTATTATTTGAAAACACAGGCAATTTTCTGTATCTGCAAAACCTTTATGCACGGGTATTCATTGTCGCCTTCAACATAGCTTGAAAATTCTCCGATGATTTCAACAGGGTTGGCAAGATTTCCGGTCTGTACCGGGAAATGAGTGTCTTCATCACCGATCACTTCTATGTTCCATGTGGATTTTCCGGTTTCTGAAAGACCGAGCAAAAACTTGTAGCCCTGTTCGGTGTAGTGACCCATTATCCGGATTGTTTTACCTTTCAGTTCGGAAGAGAGCGAATATGATTTAATCATGCTTTCAAGTTCAGAAGCGCTCATTTCCAGTGCATCTATTTCGTAAGCCATTGCGCTCTCTCCGGTCTGTCCGACGATCTCGCTGACTTCGATGTATCCGCCTGAATTGAATGAACCGACAAATGTGGCGCTCTTGCCTATGTCGGGATATACTCCGTCGTTTGTTCTTACCTCATAGTAAGCTTCGCAGCAAACGGTTTCGTCCGCAGACATGACCACATATTTTTCTATCCTGTTTTGTGAGAAATTGTATATGACCGAAAACGGAGCGTTGATTGCCACCGATTTCCCGTTGTAGAGATCACCGTTCATTGATATGCTGAGAAGAGTATCGTAGACCTGACCTGTCGTAAGTCCGGTGAAATTGTAATCGACATCGCCTTGGTATTTTTCGGTTTTTCCTTTTTCGTCACATCCGGCAAAGGAAAAGATGAGCGTAAACAGTGCCAAAATGAGAGCAATTGATTTTTTCATATAACTGTACCTTTCGTTTGGTGATTTGCCGCTAAGACTGTCTCTCCGTCAGATTTATCTGAAAGTGACAAGCGGGAACGCTATTGTTTTTCTGAATCGTTCGTATCTGTCTTAATTATTATTCATTTGACTTTATTTGCTGAATATCAGACCTAAAATGTAAAATATTGCGAATGCCGCGACATTAGCAACAGCGATCGTCGGACCTACCGGTGTTGAGGCGATTATACATACAACAATTCCGGTAAGCGCGCATACTACGGCAATGCAGGCGGAGCATATCACCGCCTTTTTGAAGGTTTTGAAAACCCGCATAGCCGAAAGTGCAGGAAAAGTTATAAGAGAGGAGATGAGCAAAGCTCCGACCATATTCATTGCTATAACAATCACGATTCCGGTAACTACGGCAAGCAGGGTGTTGTAGATCTCAACTTTGGTTCCGGTCGCTCCCGCAAAGTTTTCGTCAAAGGTAACGGCGAATATTTTGTTATAGAAGAAAACAAAGACGAACAGAACAAGTGCGGCAAGAACCGCGCATACCAGAACGTCGGATTTTTTTATTCCGATTATGCTTGCCGACCCGAAAAGACTGCTGCACGCGTCTCCGCTGATGCTTGACGATTTGGACGGGAAAAGATTGAGGATGAGGTATCCGAAAGCAAGAGACGACGACGAGATCATGGCTATTGCGGCATCGCTCATTATCTTTGCGTTTGAACGTATGCGGAGCAGTATTATCGCCGCAACCACTGTGAACGGCAGGGCAATGTAGATCGGAGCGAAGCTTGCGGCGGTAGCTATTGAAGTGGCTCCGAAAGCCGTATGCGAAAGACCGTCTCCTATCATTGAAAATCTTTTGAGTACAAGGCTTACGCCGAGCAGTGCGGCACACAGTGATACCAGTGTCAGAACTATCGTGGAATAAGTTATCACAGGGTAAGTTTTATAATAAAAAATCAGGGTATCCATTATTGTTTTACCTCGCCGTTCTGTTGAAAAATGCTGTTTATTGTATCATATTTGCCTAATATTGCTTTTCCTGCGTCTCCGACGAAAGTCTTTCCGACATCGCTTTCAAGGTAATCCGCTTTTGTTCCGAAGAAAAGCGGGGTGTGTCCTACGTGCAGAATGTGGGAAGCGTAAAGGACGGCTGCGGCTATATCGTGGGAAATCATTATAACGGTGAGTCCGGAGTCGCTCAGATTCCGGATAATGGAATACATTTCCTGAGTGACAATCGGGTCAAGCCCGGAAACCGGTTCGTCAAGGAGCAACAGACCTGTCGACGCGCAAAGCGCTCTTGCAAGCAACACCCGTTGCTGCTGTCCTCCGGAAAGTTCCCGGTAGCACCTGTCAGCAAGGTGAGTGATTCCGAGCTTTTCCATATTTTCGGCGGCGAGCGCCTTGTGAGACTGTTTGTAAAAAGGAAAAAGTCCGCATTTGTTGAGACATCCGGAGAGTACCACTTCGGTAACCGAAGCCGGAAAGTCCCTTTGGGTCACCGTCTGCTGGGGCAGGTAGCCTATCTGATTCTTTTTCAGGCCGTCCCCGAAGGTAACGCTTCCGGCAAGCGGTGATTTGAGACCGAGAAGCGTTTTCATAAGCGTGGATTTTCCTGAACCGTTTTCTCCGACGATACAGAGATAGTCGCCTTTGTTTACGGTAAAAGTGATGTTTTCGGCTATGACTTTTCCTTCATATCCGAGAGAAAGATTGTCTGCTGTTATGAGTGCCATAAAATACTCCGTTTTGATTTGCGTTTGGATATTCCGATGATAAATTCCGGTATCGGAAATTTCCGGCTTGCGACCGAAAAAAGGCTCCGAGTTGACTTTTGTGCTTACACAGTCGCCTGACAGAAGAGGTTAAACCGGAAGCTTTTTGTCCTTGCCTGTTCCGCTACCCGGGATTTGCCCCGGTGTTCCGGTACCTACGTGTTTGCCGCCGGTTACGGCGGCTGATTGGTGCCTGATTTTTGTTTTGCCGAAATACTTTGCAGTCGGCGAAATATTTTCAGACCGCTCGGCTGTGGCTCTGTGCCGTTACTGCGGGTTCAAGACTTTATTCCGCGGCAAATGGTTTGCTTGGTTTTTGTCTTAGTAAAATATTTGCAGTCGGCGAAATATTTTCAGACCGCTCGGCTGTGGCTCTGTGCCGTTACTGTGGGTTTAACACTGTATTACGGCGGCGAAGGGTTTGCTTGGTTTTTGTCTTAGTAAAATATTTGCAGTCGGCGAAATATTTTCAGACCGCTCGGCTACGGCTCTGTGCCGTTACTGTGGGTTTAACACTGTATTACGGCGGCAAAGGGTTTGCTTGGTTTTTGTCTTAGTAAAATATTTGCAGTCGGCGAAATATTTTCAGACCGCTCGGCTACGGCTCTGTGCCGTTACTGTGGGTTTAACACTGTATTACGGCGGCAAAGGGTTTGCTTGGTTTTTGTTTGAGTAAAATATTTGCAGTCGGCGAAATACCTTCCGGACGCTATGGATACACGCGGAATACGGCCGGTAAAATCCGTTGCGTCTGTCAAATGCCGCGTATGTCGGCTTTTCCTGAGTTACAGAGCCTTTTTCAGTACTTCAAGGTTTGATTTCATAACCGAAAGGTAGGTCATGCCTTCTTTTATCTGCTCACGCCGGACTGACTGCATGGAGTTAAGCGTCAGAATTTCACAGCCGGTTTCGGTTTTTATCGATTCAGCGAGGTTTGCGTCAGAACCCTCGATCACAATGACATACGAGAGTCCGTTGTCCTTTACCGCTTCGGTCAGCTTTGCCTGGGTTTCAAAGCTTGCGTCAACTTCGGCAGAGCATCCGCTGAAAGCCGCGTAGTAGCAGAGTCCGTAGTCGCTTGTGAGATAGATAAACGGAAAACGGTCGGCAAAAACAAGCGTCTTCTTTTCCGAAGCCCCGACCGCTTCGGTGTACTGAGCGTCAAGGTTTTTGAGCTCGGCGATATAAGAATCTGCGTTTGAGGTATAAAATCCGGCGTTATCCGGGTCTTTTTCCGTACAGGCGGTTTTTATCGCCTCTATGAATTTTTCGGCGTTTTTCAGGGAGTTCCAGACGTGCTCGTCGGAAGAGTGCACGTGCCCGTCGCCTTCTTCGTGATCGTGGTCTTCTTCGTTATGAGGATGGTTTGCCTCGCAGTATCCGGAATGGTTATGACCTTCGAGTTCCGCAAAGATTCCTTCCGTAAGCTCGGAAAGCTTTATCATTTTCAGCTCCGGGTTATCGGCTGCCTCCAATGCGTCGTTTATCCATTTATCGTCAGATTCCCCGCCTACGCATATGAAAATGTCGGATTCGCTCAGCGCGGTAAGCGTCGCGGTGGTCGGCGAATAATTGTGAAGATCTGCGCCGTTATCCTGCAAGATGGTAACTGTTGCCTTTTCGCCGGCAACAGCTCTTGCAAAGTCGAACGGAGCGAACGTTGTCGCTGTTATCCTCAGCTCCCCGGAGCCTTCGCTGTACAGCTTGTCCCCTCCGCAGGCGAAAAGTGAGAGCAAAGATGCGGCTATCGTCAGAAGAAGCAATACTGACAGGATTTTTGTTTTGGTTTGTTTCATTGGCTTTGCCTTTCTCTTATGGTTTATTTGTAATGTGACCTGAAACAAGTCTGCTCGGAAAACAGTCGGTATTCCGATAAGCTCATATCGTTTCTGCCGTTAAATCAGCTTACCCGCATCCGGGAAAAAACGGCGTCTGCCGGGAGATCCGCGTTTTTTTACGGGGACAGTAACGAAGATGATATGACGTTAAGCTGTTTTACGGTTTTCGGCGAACTGCAACAATATTTTTTTTTGCGGCTGACGGCTTTCATAGAACTTCAAAGACAGATATCAGTTACGGATCAACGGCATTTGATCACTGTGGGGAAATCAGATCGACCGGGTGTTTTCAGCTATGCCCGAACAGTCGCTGCATATTCCGTATATCACGGTGCGTTCGCGGCTGACGGTAAAACCGTGATGGCGCGCAAAATGTTTCTGCATACTGTCGATGAAAGCGCAGTCGGCGCAAACGGTCTTGCCGCATTTTGTGCATTTAAGGTGGAAATGGTCGCTGTGACCTCCGATATATCTGTACAGAGCACTTTCTCCTCGTGAAGAGTAGAACATTGAGACATCCCCGCTTTTTACAAGCAATTCGAGCGCTCTGTAAACAGTCGACTTTGATACCGCTTCGCCCCTCTGTCCAAGGTCGCGTATTATCTCTTCGGCCGTGTGGCAGTTTCCGCTGTCCATAAGATAGGAAAGTACAAGCGCGCGCTGTCTGGTTCTGTACCTGTTCTGCATGATTTTTTCCCCTCCCTTGAATTTCGTACCGCTTTGTTGAATTTGATACTGAGTTTCAAATTGGGTTAGATTTTAGCAGATAAATCCGAAAACAGATGCGGAATCTTGTTAATTTATTGTTAACATTGTCAATTGAGACTTTTCAGTAAGCTTCCTCAAAGCTTGTTGTGGAACAATTTGGCAGTCGCTTTGTGGATATGTGACAAAAAAAATATTTATTTTTGTTGTTAATGTAAGAATCGCATAGTGGTGTTGAAAAAATACATTACAGGATTGAAAAAATACATTGAAAAAAGCCTTTTATAATGATATAATGACGGTACCAAAAAATATTTGCGTAGACCTCCGAAGCAACCCGGAACGGCGGCGCAACATACGATATGAAAGGAACGGTTAAACCATATGAAGAAAATTCGGGTGCTTGCACTGATACTGGCTCTTCTGATGTTACCGACAGCTCTGCTGTTCTCGTGTAAACCGGAGACGGATCCATGTGCAAACGGTGAGCACAATTTTTCGAGATGGACAGTTGCACAGAGGAGAAGCTGTACGCTGCCGGAAATCGAAGAAAGAACCTGCGAAGACTGCGGTTATGTCGAGCAAAAGCAGACAAAGGATCCCGCGGGACATGACTTCAATGGCACAAAAGTGTTCAATAACGACGCAACATGCACCGAAGACGGACATGATATAATCACGTGCCGGTTCTGCAATGAGACTAAGAGCGAGTTGCATCTCGGCTCGGCTTACGGTCATGTTTACCTCAACTACACTTCGAGTGAGGACGGCTTCACCGAGTTTGCCTACTGTGTCAGATGTAACGAGAGAGCCGAGAGACTCCTTGGACTCAAGCTTGACATGGAGGGGGACAGATCGCACCTCAGTTACCAGAACATGAGCGTCTACACTGCCGGTGTGGAAGGTGCATGGGAGTACATAACGGAGGACGGAAAAACTTATCTGAGAGTCAGCAGACCGGAAGGTGAGGTTGTCGGAAGCTCCGAATTCGGCGTGATCCTGAAGCCGAGAAATGACATCCTTACCTCCAACAGATATGTGCTTGAAATTACCGTTAAGGGTAATGAAACGACCGGAAATATAAACGTGACAGGCGTTAAGGAAAACTTCAATCAGAAGATAACCTTTGTCAAGTACGACGCAGCGAGCGGTACGCTTAGCAGCGTGTACGGTCCGGTCTATGATCTGACGCTTGAGGATGCTACGGAGGGCTTCACTGTCGCCTGCGTAATGGACGACAGCAACCTGACATATGATATATATGTAAACAACTCTCTGGTCGCCAGCCGTGTTGAGTATCCGGTTGACTACTATCCGGGAAATTTTTTGTCCGAATACAGGATAACCATGGAGGCCGGAACGACAGCTTCTTCGTTTGATGTTGATTCAATATATCTGTATCTCGGAAGCGAGCCGAAAGGTTATAACGACGAAGTATCCGAGGGATACGGCGTATATGAGACCGAATCCGGTGAAAAGATAATGTACAGACTTCCTGTTGACAGTGAAGGACATACGCACAGTTACGCAAATGCGGTGGTAGTAGCTCCGACCTGTTCAAAGAGCGGATACACTATCGCCACCTGCTCCTGCGGAGGTCAGCAGATCTCCGACGTTACAGCTCCGACGGAGCATGTCTGGGACGAGGGTGAAGTGGTTGCTCCTACATGTCTTGAAAACGGATATGTGATCAGAACATGTCAGCTCTGCGGAATGAAAGACGCCGAGCAGAACGCTCCCGCAAAGGGACATACGCTCCCTGCCAATGCAGTGGTTACTGCTCCCACCTGTACCGAAGACGGATACACAGCAGGTAACTGCGTAGACTGCGGAACATACTTTGTTGATCCCAAGTTGACAGTGCCGGCACTCGGACATGCGCTCGGAAGCACCGGCAATGAGACTGTTCTTCCGAGTTGCGAAAGTGAAGGTTACACAAGAGGACCTTGCGTACGCTGCGGAGTGACTTATACAGATCCCACCTCTGTCATACCTGCAATGGGACACACCTGTTTTGATCCTGTTTATGTTGCTCCTACTTGCACCGAGGACGGTGGAAATAAGTGTGTCTGCCTTGTTTGCGAAACGGAATATACAACTGATGTGGTATCCGCTACGGGTCACAAGCTTTATTCCACTGTAAGCGACAAGACGGTAACTACGAAGTGTATGAACTGCGATTATGTCGAGTCGTACGTGATCTCCGACAGTGCGCCTGCCGAAAGCGATATGAGTAACCTTATAGGTTCGGGCAACCTTGTAAAGGGTTATCCGGTTGACAGTACGTTTGTCAACACCGGCTCGCTGTTGGATGATACCACTCCGAACAGCCACGATGGAATAGTTGCCAGAATGTCAACCTATGAGCTTGTCAATGACACGGCAAGTAAACTGAATTATATCACCGTAACGACTGCGGCGAATTCTTCATCGCATGCTTACTGGGATTTCGGAGCTCAATCGGCGAAGGGCAGAGATGTCGTAGTTGAACTCAATCTCAGACTTCCCGAGCTTAAATCCGGCGAAGGTTATGCCGGTATTAACTTCGAGCTTCTCGAAAGAGAAACATCAAGCCCCAATACTTTCATTGCAGTTTCGGTAGGAACTGACGGAAAGATAAACAGCGGCGGAGCTCAGATAGGTGAGCTTTCAAGCACGGCGTGGACAAAGTTGGCAATTGTGATGCATTTTTCGACCGGAACCACTTATGACATATACGTAAACGGTGAAAAGAAGGTTTCGAACGCGCAGATAACCAAGACATTTGCGCAGTTTATCCAGTGTGTTCGTATGACGCTTGTCAGACCGTCAGGAAAAGTCGGACGTTTAGACATGGATATGCTTTATGAGTATTATGCAAGCAGACCGGTTTACGTTTCGGCTCCCAGTACTCCTGAAGACAGCAGCAAGGTCGATTTTACAAACGGTGAAAATAAGACAATAGGTCAATTCTATGACCCGACTGAATTCCCGGATGCGGCAACTCACGCTACTGCGAACTATATCAGGAGCATAAGCGGTCACGCAATCAATTACAAGCAGAACGCTTCGTTCCTGCTCAAAGCTATACCGATTGATGAAAATACCAGTTACAACGTTCTGAATCTCAAATTTGACAGCAGTGCGGAAAGTGAAGTTCTTACCGCATATAAGGCTGATGCAAACTATGACACCCATATGCTTGTAGCTGGGCTTCCCACAGCAGGCGTGGTAAACGGTTCCACAGAGATTATTTTCAACGAAATAACCGGTAAATTCACCATCTTCCAGGGAAGAAGAGATTACAAAGGAACGAGTGTTTCCGGAGAAAACGTTCAGTTGGCACTTATCAGATTTGATAACGGCAACATCATTTCCGGAAACGGTGAGGTTATCTACACTGTTAAAAAGGGAGAAAAGGTAAGGATCGACATTGTTGAAAATGTTACCAACAGTGTATATGACGTTTATATCAACGGAATACTGAGACTGGAGAATTTCTCATACGCTAATCAGTCGTATGCAGGAACGGGCATTGATGGATTCCAGATTACCGGATTCCAGTACAAGATGTTCAATGTTGATAACAACGGAAAGATAGATATCGACATTGTTGACATCAACACTTATGCAGGCGTAAGCATTCCCGATAACTACGCAGGTCGTGTTGTTGCTGATAAGGTGGTTGACGGAAAGGTCGACACAATAGTCAGCTTTGACGAAAACTTTGATCTTGACGCGTATGTAGGATTTAACTCAGACAGACTTGCGGGTAAATTCTTCTTTAAGACGGTAAGCGGACAGAGCTACCTTGAAATAGTGAAGAATCCCGATACCGCAAAGCCCTCCGGAAATATGAGAGTGGTCAAGATATCGGCTTCCGGTCAGGAACTCACCGATACCACACAGCAAGGTTACTGGACACTGGCTTCAAGTGATTTTGCAACCAACGGAGTTCCTTCATACCTCTTCGACAGTCTCCCCGGAGTACCTAAGAATGAAGCAAACGGAAATTACGATCTCACCGGATATGAGGCAATAAGATACAGATTCTTCTTACCGAACGGAATGAATTACAGATTCATGGTCACGGTGTATTCTCCTGAAGTTTCTAACGATATACAATACTATCAGTACGCCGTTTCTTATGACACTCCCGGCTGGAAGACTTTGGAACTCAAGCTTTCTCAGTTTGCCAAGGGAAGAACACCTGACTGGGGTAACATTGTCAGTGTCAAATTTGAGTTCGACGGCTGGGACAACGGAGTAAATAAGACAATTGTCGACGGATTCAGCTTCTACCTCGAAAGCATTTCTCTGATAAAAGCTGATGAAACGCTTGCCGACACGTCATATCTGGTAGAGGGAACAGCGTGCGAGCAGCACGAATTCGGCGAAGCCGTTCCTGTTGCTCCTACCTGCACATCTTACGGTTACTCTTACAGAGAGTGTCAGAAGTGCCACTACAAAGAAGTGACAGGACCGGTTGACTATGCGGCACACACCTTCGATCCCGATTCTGAAAAGACAGTAAAAGTTGACGCAACGTGTGAAAAAGACGGTTATATCGAGCAGTACTGCACAGTATGTCAGAAAACATATAAAGAGATTCTTCCGGCAACCGGACATAATTATGTCCTGAGCGAAGAGCTGACTGCCGATCACGGCAAATACCCGACATGTACAGAGGACGGTCTCCTGATCTATGTATGTGATAACGAAAACTGCGACAGAAATACCGCTGATTCGCAGACAGAATTCAGATACACAGCGCCTGCAACCGGTCATACTCCGGCTGAGGGAGCAGAGCAAACCGTAGTACCTCCGACCTGTACCGATGAAGGATATACCTTGGTAAAGGGTTGTGCGAATTGCAACGTCGCCGAGTATAAGATCAATATAGTTCCGGCAACCGGTCACACCCTTGTTGAGGATTTGGTAAAAGCTACCTGCACAGAGCCCGGCAAGCTGACAGTCAAGTGCTCCGTTTGCGGATATATAGAGTCCGAAACTGAAATTCCCGCAACAGGACATACGAGACCTGCACAGTATCTTATAACTGTGATAGACAGAACGTGTGAGAACTACGCCGGAATCAGATACAATTGTACTGTCTGCGGAGAAGAAGTTGTCGAATACGACGTTGAAGGCGGAAAAGACGCACACACCTGGAGCGATTGGTATCACGTAAGTGATCCGACCTGCGGAACATACGGACTCCGTGACAAGAAGTGTGAGGTTTGCGGAAAACTCCTTTCCGAAGACGGAACAGAAGAAGAAAAAGCACTTTGTCAGTATATAAGTCCTACCGGCAACCATACATGGGTGTCAGGTAAGTATTCATCTGACAATGAGTATGAAGTCAGAACTATGTATGATGAATGTTCTGTCTGTTTCGCAAGGAGAAATATAGTCGAAGTCCCCGCAAAGTATGAAGGAACCGAAGGACTTGTATTCGTTGATAACGGAAAAGGACAGTACGTCATAGTTGGTTACACCGGAACTGCAACAGAGATCGTTATACCCGCTACTTACAGTGGAAAACCTGTGGTAATAGGAAGTGCGTTTGCCGGAAACAACGATATAATATCTGTGGTCATACCTGATGGAGTGACGATATCGGCAGGAGCTTTCAAGGGATGTAGTGCTCTTGCGTCAGTAACGCTTCCCGGAGATCTTACATACATTCCTCAGAGTGCATTTGAAAACTGCACAGCTCTTACCTCAATCGTTCTTCCTGAGACAGTAACATCCATTCAGACCGGTGCGTTTGCAGGATGTAAAGCACTGTCGACGATAGAAATCAAGGGTGAACTTGAAGAGGTACAGCAGTTTGCGTTCAACGGATGTACAGGTCTTGTAACTGTGTATTATGTCGACGCCGAAAGACCTGATAACATAGCTGCACAGGGAAATGACACGTTCGTATCTGCAAACTGGATAGTAAAGGTAAGTAACGAAGTTACCGAATAACGATTCGTAGCTTACTGTCATACAATTGACTTTAACAGGTTAGATTAACCCGACCCGCAAAATTTGCGGGTCGGGTTTTTATTTGGCTGTGTTTAAATTAGGAGTAACTGCGTTAAATAAAGATATGCTATTTAAAATACTGAATAATCAAAAAAAGGAAGATATAAATTTTTCAGAAAAATTGAAGTGGCACACTGAGTTTTAAAAGCCTATCTTTGCGTTTTCGCAAAACAATAAGTAAACAATAATATAAAATAAAAACAAACAAGTATTTACGCCATGAAATATTGCAAAGCATTGCCCACTGTAACTGAAATTGATTTTAAAGT
>CALWJW010000046.1 GCA_944381095.1 uncultured Clostridia bacterium
ATTCGCTGCCTGCGCACTCAATTCCGGTTATTGCCCTGCAACTATCCACTGTAACGGTGAGATTTTCTCCGTAAGCAACCTGTTTTGTCGAAAGGTTGCCGTCAATTTTCAGGATTACCATAACACTTCCGGTATTTAGCGGCAGAATCCCGAACCGGTTTTCAGAGCTATGTGTCAGATTCTGAACAGCCTGAGCCGACAATACTTCTGAAGAAATTTGTTCACCGGGAAAAATGTATGAATCAAAAAAGTTGCAGCAAATTTTTGCAACAAGCAAAGCTGTCAAGACAATCCCGGCAAAAAAGAAAAGGAATGATTTAAACTTCAACATAGACCCCTCTGTAAAAGTGTAATTTCTCAGTTAGATTTCTGATTACTATATTTTGACATTTTTCGACATTATAAAAAACACGTCCGGAAAGAAAAAGCATACTGTGCAACGGAGACTCTGCTGAATATTGAAAAAATAAAATCTGACAATGTGAGTTAATGTGAACATCACACTGAAAATAAGCTCAGTATCCTCCCTGAGGTAAATTTTAAGAAACGAAAAGGTTACTCATTTTCTGAGAAGGGAAGCCGTTTTACTTTGGATTTGAGAAAAAATTTCGCAATTTCATCGGACGTCTGATTAAATTTTTCTTATGGTTTTCCCGGGGAAATAATAAGAATTTCGGAAAAATCATCTGATGTATTGCTGCTGAAAATAAATACAAGACAGAGTGTTCCTTTCACCTAAAAACCGCCATCTATGCAAACGGAGTTTATTTACAGAAATATGCTCTCGCCTGAGTTCAATTTAACCTTTTTACCGTCTATATCCAAATAAAGCGTCCGATCCGATCTGTTTTTCACACAGGAGTCTTCTGTAATACAACTGTCGGCTGCGTCCTGATATCCGAATATTTCTCCGACGGTGGCGTACCAGTATTTATCCGGGGAATTGCCGAATTTTTCAGCAAAAGCTTCAAGGTCACTCCATGTTCCGTTTCTTTCAAAGTCTATCGAATGAACTCCAAAGCAAAACATCTGAAGCTCACCTGTGTTTTCGGCTTTCTCGTAAACTTCCGCTATCCTGAGCAGCGAGCGGTCGCTTGCGTTATAACTCCAATTCATTCTGTCTTTCGGGACCGCAAAATTATTAAGGTCCGCCCTATCGCCCGTCGTCCTCAAACCGTAATATCCGTCGTTTTTCAACGCTTCAAATACTTCCCTGTTATTCTGCCGGCAGAACGGCCACACAAATCCGGTTACGCTTCCTTTTCCGAAAATTTCTTCAAGTTCCCTGCGTGATTCCCTCGCAAAATTCACATAGGAATGATTATCGGCAACCAGCCTCCAACCCTGAGGTGCCTTAAAATGATATAGTCCTTCCACGTCACTTTCATAAATGTATCTTGTGTCTGACGTTTCAGCGCTGAATTTTTCCGTTGATTTTTCATAAGTTTTACTGTCGTCAAACGCATATGGATGATATTTACAATGGTTTGATATTTCAAACCCTTGATAAAACGTTCTGTACTCCTCCGGCTTCATCGCGCTGATGTTATGCGAACAAAGGTTAAACGTTCCTTTGAGTCCACACGGTTTTACTATATCAATAAACTTTTTGTCGTATACCGTATTTCCGTCATCTATCGTGAACGTTATTGATTTGCCTGTAAACCCGGGAAATAATTTCTTTACTGTATGTTTCATTTCCTCTCCTCTTTTTTTGTCGGATAACCTGCGCGGTATCCCTCTGTTTTTTCGGCGTAATATTTCGCTGTCTGAGCCATAAATCCTAACGCTGTAATTTTGAAATCGTCGGGATATCCACTCAGAAAGCTATCAGCCTCAAGAGTAAAATCTCCTTTATAGTCGATTTCCGCCAAAGCCATGCAGACTTTATCAAAATTTATCCTTCTCGTTCCCGGAAGCGTATGACAGTCTTCTATGTAATCGACATCATGTACGTGAAGAGCTCCGAGTCTTTCGTTTCCGAGTATTCGCACTGCGTCCTCCGGTTCTCTTCCGCAAAGCGCCACGTGACCTATATCAAGGCAGACTGTAAAAGCTTCACTGTCCCCGAGTGTATCATAGTAAAGTGCCAGCTCATTCGGATCGGCGCACACGTCGTCACAGATTCTTCCGGTCACAGGATGAACCTGCCACATATTTTCTATGGCTATCTTTACTCCGCTGTCTTTTGCATATCTCGCCAGCTTTCCGTAAAATTCCATATTTATCTCAAAAAGATATTTTTCATTACCGTAATATCTACCTTTTTGCAGAGGATGTACAACTACATTTTTCACTCCGAACAATCCGCACGCCTCAAAAACTCTCGGCAGCTGCTTTACTGTTTCCTTGGAATAATGCTCAAACCCTCCTCCGAACGGTGCATGAGCTTGTCTGAATACACCTCCTCTGTCGTTTACTCGTTTCCTTATTTCGGAAATTCTTTTCTTGAAGTCGTTCTCAAAAATGTAGTCATATCCGGTAAAAAACGAAATGTCTATTGCCGGGAATCCGGCGTCAAGTATAAGGTCATTTCCCTTCTCAATTCCGAAAACTTTTACCATTGTGTCGTTTGGCATTACATGTAACATAGCTTACCTCTCTTTACTCCGTTTCCGTCGTGACGGACAGACGGGTTTATCCGGAAAAATATCTTTTTATCTTACTCTTGCCTGCGTTTGACTGCAATGAACACAACTCATGTGCAGCTGATTTATTTTCTATTTAACCTTTCAGTCCTTTTGACTGTCGCTCCATGTTTTCTATAACTATATCGTAGATTTCACCGAGCGTTGAACAGTATTCGAGCACCTTCCACGGCTCATTTGTATGAAAATGAATTTTTATAAGTTCATCATCCCCTACCGCAAGCAGACAATCTCCTTTGAAATTTTCTATAAAATAGTCCCGTATCTCATCTTCATCTAACTCCTTTCCTTCGATCAGTAACTGTGTGTCATAAAGATATTCCAGCATGTCTGTATTCTCCTTTCGTTTTTTAATTCAAAAACATTTCCGGCAGTTTTATTATGTTTGCCGCCATCATCAGCTCTTTGTGTATAACTGCCCATATTTTGATAACAAAAATATTTTCCCGAATGCAAAATCCTTAATTTCAAAACGATTGACTGAACAAACTGTACGAAAAAGCTTGGATTTCTAAAACATATTGCATGAAGACCTCACAGTAAAAGCGGTCTTCACAGATAGTTTTATTTTAGTTTCACTGCTTGGCTTCCGAGACTGACTCCCTTATGAAAAGCTCGGGAATAACTGAATATTTGACAGCCCCATGACGGCTACCGTCTTTTGCTTCGAGGCAGGCACTCATCATCCGCTTAGCAAAAATCACGGTATCTACCCCTACACTTGTTAGTCAAGGAGTCGAGTACAAACACTGCTCAGTATTATCAAATCCTAATACCGAAATGTCGGCAGGTATTTTCATTCCGAGTGCGCTAAACGCCTTCATGGCACCGAGTGCGATCATATCATTCGCCGCCACCAACGCCGTAAATTTATCTGTTTCATTTCTTAACCTCATTGCGCATTCATAACCGCTGTCAGAAGTTCCGGCACACTCCATCACCAGATCTTCGGTGACGGTAAGTTTTTCCCGGTACATAGAACTTATAAATCCGCGGTATCTTTCCGCATCGTTATACCGTGATGAATTTCCGTTAATAAATGCTATTTGCCGGTGTCCGAGACTTTTAAGGTATCCGACGGCAAGACTGATACCGGTTATATTATCCACTACGACCGAAATGCTTTCCGGCGTAAAATACGAAACTATTATGTATTTCAGACCGAGTTTATCAGCCGCATCCCTTATACTTTTTCCGAAACTACCGAAAAAAACCGCTATTTCCGGACTGTACGCAAATTTTTCAAGCTCAGCTGAATCTTCTGACGATATGTTCATATAAAACAAGCTGAATCCGTTAACCCGACATTCTTTTTCAAAATTGTAAAAGACAGACGAAATAAACGGTGATGTTATCCGGTCGATTCCTTTCGGCAATACAAACACTATGTTTTTTATTTTTGAGGGATTTTGTCCCTTTGAAAACCTTGCAGTTGCTTTTGATCCTGCCCCCGGTACCTTTTCTATTATCCCCTTCTCAGCCAGCAGTCCGAGAGCACGCCGGACAGTTGCTCATTCAACTCCGTACTCGTCGCAAAGCTTGCGCTCTGACGGCAGATAATCACCGTCGGTATAGGTGTTTTTTGCTATTTTTTCCCTGATATCGGAGTAAATTGCAAGGTATAACGGTTGTTTCTGGTTTTTCATGACTGTTCTCCGGTACATATACCTGACTGAATTCAGAAAAGTGACGGCACCGTAATCCGATATGTTCTTTAACAAAAAAATCTTCCTTCCGGTACCGCTACGCGGACATTATATCACAATTTCTGAAATAAAGCAACTGTTATAGCGCGTTTCAAATAAATTTTACCATTATATTTTCTTTTTGCTCAGGCATTATTGACAAAACAAACCCATTGCGGTACACTACCAAATGAAGGTTATTATGAAATTCAGCGTATTTTCAGCAGTGACGCCGGAATTCGGGATAGACGAAACGGTAAAAGAACTCGGATATGACGGAATTGAGTGGCGTGTCGCTTCACCGCACCTGAAAAGCAACCGTCTGATTACT
The DNA here is from genome assembly GCA_944381095.1 of uncultured Clostridia bacterium. Lineage (GTDB taxonomy): Bacteria > Bacillota > Clostridia > Oscillospirales > CAG-272 > SIG673. The sequence goes on from CALWJW010000046.1 coordinate 4,665, forward strand.
CATATTCAACACGGTACTGGTGTTACAACCACTCGACACTTGATCAGAACTTTATAGAGGCACAGGCAGAAAAAGTCAGACAGTCCTGTGAAAATACAGTTGCAGCACCTGTATGCTATCAGGTTATTACAACATTTTCGATAATTACAACGCCGAAAGATTTATTAAAGCGGCAAATACTGCAAAATGTGAAAAAATACGGATCTTTATGCCGGTTTATAACGGCTAAGAAAATTATAACCGGATATTTTCAAAAGCAGTAAAATAATCTGTAAAATGGCAGAATAATACCGGGTTAAAATTGCTTTTCATATTCATCACGGAACTATTTTACCAAGTGCAAGTGCCGCTTGCAGGTTTATTTCCTCTTTTCCGTCAGATTACATGGGGCTTATCTACGACCCGGGGAATATGGTATGCGAGGGTTATGAAAATTACAGGCTTGGAATTGAAATGCTTGGCGATTACATATTTCACGTTCACATCAAAAGCGCTGTTTGCCTTCCGATTTGCGAAAATGATTTTGATTTTTCACTTAAAACAGAATTGTCGCAAACTAAAAAAGGCGCCGTTAATTTTGCGGCGTTTATAAGACTGCTGAAAAGCTACGGTTACAGCGGCTATCTGTCTGTCAGCGATTTTTCAAACGTCCGGAACACTGTTGAAAAACTGAAATCATATCTTGAATTTTTGAAAAACGTATAAGGAGTTAGTGAAATGAAAAACAAAAAACTAAATCTTCTTGTAATCGGCGGCAGTGGATTTGTCAGCGGAACAGTCGTAAAAACAGCAGTCAGTCAAGGGCATGACGTTACCGTTGTTACACGGGGCAACAAACCGTTACCTGACGGTATCAGAGCAATAACCGCCGACCGCAAAGACCGCTCTGCTTTCAAAAAAGCGATAGAAAAATCCGGAAAAAAATGGGACGCAGTTCTTGAACTTTTTACCGACCTTGTTTATCTGTTACCCATCATTTCAAGACGGAGCAAATATTGCTTTATTTCGGTTCCGGCAGAATAACCGGTGATTTTACCGCCTTTTCCCATGACTCTGTGACACGGTACAAGTAAAAGCACTTTATTGCTTCCGACAGCTCGTCCGACTGCCCTTGCAGATGTCGGTTTCCCGGCTTCTGATGCTATACTTTTGGCTAACTCACCGTATGTAACGGTTTCTCCGTAAGGAATTTCACTCACTTTTTTGAGCACAGTTTTCTGAAATTCTGTACCGGATAAGCCCACTGGCGGTGTTTTTCCGGGATTTTTTCCGGAAAAGTAAACGTCAAGCCATTTCATGGCGTTTTTAACGCAACTTGGTATATTGTGTTGGTGTGTTCGGTTCACCCTTTTTTCTGAAAATTCAGCGAACTTTAAAGCGGTTATAAATTCACCGTCGCTGAAAATTTCAATTATTCCAGCCGGAGATTCATAAATGTAACTCATATATCATGCGCTTTCTTATTTTGGAAAATGTATTTTTTCACGATGTAGTATCGGATCAGTAAATTTTTTCCTTCCCTGCATTCATTATTTGCGTTTCCGCAAAGCAAATGATTACCTTCCGATAAACACATCAAAACTTCTGAATAAGCACTAACGTCAAAGTAAAAACCGGCCTTTTATGCAGACCGGTTTTTACTTTTTCTGCTCAGTTGTTTTTTACCTGACGTGTCATTCACCGTAACCGTTCGGATTGTTTTTTTGCCATCTCCAACTGTCGCCTACCATATCTTCGAGCGTATATTCCGCTTTCCACCCCAGCTTCTTTTCAGCTTTAGAAGGATCTGCATAGCACTGCGCAATGTCACCCGGACGCCTTTCCGTTATCTTATAAGGAATCCGTACCTTGTTAACGTTTTCAAATGCCTTTACCATATCAAGCACACTGTAACCTGTTCCGGTTCCGAGATTGAAAACCTCAGTTCCTTTGTTCTTGGTAACATAATCTACCGCACAAACGTGTCCTTTGGCAAGATCCACGACGTGAATATAATCCCGTACTCCTGTTCCGTCATGCGTCGGATAGTCATTGCCGTACACGGATAGCTGTTTCAACTTTCCGACAGCTACCTGCGATATATACGGCATAAGATTATTCGGTATTCCGCTCGGCGACTCTCCTATCAGACCGCTTTTGTGAGCTCCTACCGGATTAAAATATCTGAGCAAAACGACTGACAGCTCTTTGTCGGCCTTAGAAGCATCCGTAAGTATGACTTCATTCATATACTTTGTCCAGCCGTAAGGGTTTGTGCACCTTCCGATTGCCGAGTTTTCGGTTATCGGAACTGTGTCCGGCGCGCCGTACACAGTTGCGCTTGAACTGAAAATTATATTATGCACCCCGTGCTTTCTCATTACTTTGAGGAGAGTAAGTGTCGAAGTCAGATTGTTATCATAGTATTCTATCGGTTTTGATACAGATTCTCCCACTGCTTTCAGTCCGGCAAAATGTATAACTGCTTCAATTTTGTTTTCACTGAATATTCTGTCCATGCCGTCGAAATCACAGCAATCGGCTTTATAAAACACAGGTTTTACACCGCTTATTTGCTCTAACCTTTCAAGCACCTTTTCACTGCTGTTGACAAGGTTGTCACAGATTATCGGTTCGTAACCCTTTGCTATGAGTTCAATAGCAGTATGCGAGCCTATGTATCCGGCTCCGCCCGTAAGTAAAATTTTCATTTTCGGATCCTTCCTTTTATTATTTATTTTCTTATCTGAATTCCGTTGTTTCAAGTTTATATTTATTGTGATTTTTTATATCTTCACGGTTTTACTGTGCTTGCTCAATGTCCTTGGCTTGTAAACATTCCGGGCAAATACGCATATTTGTTGCCGTTTTTTATACTGAATCCGATTATTTTTGCCGCATTTTCATAGTATCCGCCGTTTTTTTCAAAATATACCTCTTCGATACCGTGAAGGTCAAGAAAATTAAGAACGCTTCTTCCGAGAAGCATTACCAGCTCTGAATCATTTTCATCAACAGTTTTAAGGTCACTGATGTACCCGATGTTTTCCTTAATGTAAAACTGCGCTGCGCCACACACCTTATCGTCATCATACACCGCATACGCAAACTGTGATCTGTCGTATTTCAGACCGCTTATGAGACATACCCTTTCCTGTTCGGCAGCCTTGCTCATCGGGATTACTTTAAGCATTTTTTCCGTTCTCCGTTATTTTACATATGTTTCTGAGATATTCAATCTGAGACGCACTCATCCTTCTGATTTCCCCAGGTTTTATGTTTCCGAGTTTAAGGTTCCCGATCGCTGTCCTCCTCAGCTTCAGAACTTCCAGCCCGACCTGTTCGCACATCTTCCGTATCTGCCTGTTTCTTCCCTCATAAAGCTCAAGTCTGAGCACTGTTTTATCGTCTTTCATTGATACGACCTCGTTTTTCACAGGTCTTATTTTATAGCCGTCAATCACCATTGCTCCCGCAAGCTTACGTCTCTGCTCTTCATTTACGATACCTTTTATTGTTACGTCGTAATATTTGGCTATTTCGTGTCGCGGATGAGTCAGTCTTTCCGTAAGCGCGCCGTCGTTTGTCAGTATCAGAAGCCCCTCGCTGTCACAGTCCAGCCTCCCCACCGGATATACCCTCGGCATTCCTTCGGGAAGCAGGTCGTTTATGCATTTTCTGCCCTTTTCGTCGCTCATGGTCGTGACGTATCCGCGAGGTTTATTCAGCAGCAGATATTCATATCTTTTTACTTTAATTCCGATCTTCCGCCCGTTGTACAGTATTTCGTCGGCAGCCGGATCAACTTTCATGCCGACATATGCCGTTTCTCCGTTCACGCTGACAAGTCCTTTGCTGACTGCCTCTTCGGCCTTTCTGCGAGACATAATTCCTGCATCTGCGAGATATTTATGTATTCTCAGCTTTTCCATTTTTAATCCTGTTCTTTGCCAGATTATTATTTAAACTTTCCTCTGATAGACTCGGATTGCGACTCTGAATTATTCAGCAACCCGAAACCGTTCAACTAAATATCTTTTCAAAAAATCCTTTTTCTTCTTTTTTCTTAAATTTTTCAGCCGTGGCAGACGCAATCAGCTCTGTTTCCCCTATTTTTATCCCGTTACAGAAAAATTCGGCCTTACCTATCGGTGTCCCTTCTGAAACCGGAGCGTACACCACATGGGGTACAGTTATTTTAAATTCAATCGCGTCATTTTCAGAAAGCGTAAAAGTAACTGCTTCTTCCGGGATCAGACTTAAAGATGTACTGTCTCCTAACGCCACAGGGACCTCAGACGTTAGCGCTTCTTCACCGAATGTTGCCGTTTTCACCGTTTCAAACCCGGCTCTGTAAAGCGACGTATGGTCGTTCCAGTCGTCAGGCGCGTTCAAGGTTACGCATATAAGCACTGCTCCGTCTTTTTCCGCCGCTGTCACCAGCGTTCTTCCGCTCGCTTTTGTGTACCCCGTCTTACCGCCTATCATCTCGGGCATTGTGTTAAGAAGCCGGTTGTGATTACTGAGGACTCTGGTGAGTGTGCCGTCATCTTTTTTATAAACCGCTTTTTTCGTTGAAATAACTTTGCAGAAAACTTCGTTTTTTATTGCGTAAGCCATCAGTCTGGCATAATCTTTTGCGGTGGTGAAATGTTCATTTTCGGAAAGTCCGTGCGGGTTGCAGAAATGAGTTGAATTCATTGATATACGTTTTGCCGTACTGTTCATTTCTCTGACGAATTCTTCTTCGCTTCCGCTCGTTGCAATCGCCAAGGCTGTTGCGGCGTCATTGGCGCTTTCCAGCATTACGCTGTACAGCAGCAATTCAATGCTTACCTGCTCTCCTGCCTGAAGGTATACCGAGCTTCCTTCTACGCCAACCGCTTCCGGAGGTACGCTGAACGTCCTTGACAGGTCGCCGTTTTTCTCTATGGCTACGACTGCCGTCATGACTTTTGTAATGCTTGCCATCGGCAAAGGAACCTCAGACTGCTTTTCAAAGAGTACAGTTCCGTCGCCTGTACACAGTATTGCGCTTTGTGCGGAAACCGTTACGTTTACGCTCAGGTCACGGTTTACTGCGAAACCGGAATAGTCGTTTACCCACTTTTCTGTCTGATACAGGATCGGTGGATCAGTTTCTTCTTCCTCTTTTTCCTGTCCGAACAAAGGAATAAATTTTTCGGACAAAAAAGCTGTCAGCACCGTGAATACAGCTATCATGATAACAACTTTTATATATTTCAATTCTGCTTTGCGCCTCCGTTTTACCTTTGTATCCCGGTAAAACATATGGCATTGGCTTTTCTTTTATTCCTCTGTATCCTCAGTAAAATACGCTTCGGTCGGCTTTTCGTCCTTTTTGAAAACTTCTTTAAGTTTTTTCAGCACTTCGGGAGTTTTTTCGATTATATTTCCTACTGCCGCAACCGTGCTGTTATTATACACGATTTCAGGTGACTTTACGTTCAGCATATTTACATCACCGTTGGGTTTTATAACGAGAAATCCTATCGGTGATACAGTGAGTCCTGTTCCGCCGCCGCCTGAAAAGACAACGCTGTTTTTCTGATTTTTTTCTTCTCCTGCCTTTTTTCCCGAAAAATCAACTCCTCCGGAAACAAATCCGAGCGACACTTTTGAAATCGGTATCAGCACCGTTCCGCTTTCGGTTTTTATCTGTTCGCCTATTACGGTTCCGGTCTCAGAAAGTTCTTTTATTTTGTCAAGAGAGGTACTTATTATTTCGTTTATTCTGTTTTCTTCCATCATTAACCGTCCTTTACCTTTTATACGTTTTACTTGCTTTTTGAAAATTTATACCTGAGGAAACTGCATAGCGCTTTCACGGCAACGCTTACCGTCTGCCATACAGCTACCGAAACTCTTATATCCACACTTGCATCCCAACTGCCGTCCGCAAAGTCAGCGTTGACCTCCGCCTTTTTGTCCCGTGTCTTTTTAAGACTGCTGAAACTTTCAAGAAAAGTAACAAGATATTGTAGCGCCTGAACAATATAACCGTAATCGATCGCCACCTTTGCTGCGTCCTCTCCTCCGACTTTTATCCTGATGTCAAACTTCTCGATTCTGAGATATTTTCCGAATGCTGTTACCGGTCTCCAAAGGATTTCTTTTATTGCCCTGACTGTTTTCAAGGGAGAGCGCGGTTTTTTCCCGGCGTATTTTTTCACCGCCTTTTTTTCTGTCTTTTTTAAACGGTATTTTTTCAGTACCTTATCTCTTCTTCTTCTGAATTTCCTGATTTTGAAGTCACTTTTTTTTATTTTACCGTTTTTTTCGGCGGTAAATTCAATTTTGACAAACAAAATTTTCAGAAAAATCCTCAGACCTCTATCACGGAACGTCACTATCAGCTTTATTCGCATCAGTGCAGCAAATATCAATACCGCTGCAATCACTGCCAAGGTTACAAGCCACCACATTTTTACGACGTTTTTCCTTTCACTCTCAGTCTATGTTGAACAGATCAAGTGACGGAAGCTGATCAAGAGACGTTATTCCGAATGTCCTCAAAAAATTCTGCGTCGTTCCGAAAAGTCTCGGTCTTCCTATAACTTCAAGCCTTCCCTTTTCCTCTATCAGCTCCCGGTCAAGCAGAACTGTGATCGGTCTTGTGCTGTCCACACGCCTTACCTGTTCTATGTAAGCCCTTGTTACCGGTTGATTGTATGCGATGATCGCGAGAGTTTCCATTGCCGCCGGACTGAGCTGTGGCTCACCCCTGATTCCTATCATCGCCGTTACATATTCGGCAAGCTCCGGTTTTGTCGCAAGCTGACAGCATTTATCGTACTTTACAAGTCTTATTCCTCTCGGAAACGCCTCTGTATCATAGAGCTTAGCGTACTCATCTACTATTCTGATCGCTTCCCTGACGGTGTATCCTATTATCTTCGCGTACTGGTCGTAATATACTTCGTCTCCGTTTGCAAACAGAATTGCTTCAAGTACTTCCATTGCTTTTTCTTTTGACATTTTTTCATCAGTTACTGTGATCCCGTTCTCTTCCTCTGACAATCCCGTATCTGCTTCGGATTTATCCTTACCGCTTTTTCGTTTTTGGTTACGTTTATCTTGTGTCAAGCTTATTTCGCGACCGTTTTTCACGCTTTCTGCGGTTTTTGTTTTGTCATAAGCCGCACCGGAAGTTTTTTCTTCCGGCAAAATATCCGGCATAGACTTGCTTTTTTCAGTTTCTCCAGTGCTGTTTCCGGTGTTTTCCATCAGTAAATTTCCTTTCCTAACTCTTCTCTTCCGTCCTGTACGGATTTTTTACTGTGTTGCATATTCAAAGTCAGAGTCGGATTTTCTTCATCTCCCCCGAGAAATACTCTCTGGAATTTCACGAGCTCGAGCACAGCCGCAAAAGTCGCTATTACATCAGATCTGGTACGGTTGTTAAGAAGTATTCTGTCAAAATCCGTCTCACCGAACTTATAAAGATAACGCATCACTGCTATTACCTTTACCGGTATCGGCGTAACCTTGTTTTTCAGAAGATTTTCAAGCGTCTGCTCGGGACGCTTTTGAAGCTCCTTCATCATATTGCTGCGGGCAAGCATTCTCCTGAACGCTTTTTCAAGTACACTGATCTCGTAATGCAGCGGTTGTCCTTTTTCAGGCTCCTGAGGCTCTCTTGTTATACTTCCGCTTCCTGCCTCCCACTGATGTCTCAGATATTCAGCCGCATTTTTTGCTTTTGCATATTCCATAACCGCCATTTGCAGTTTTTTCAGCGGCGTCTCTTCTTCTTCGTTTCTCGGAAGCAGCATCTGGCTTTTTATCAGCATAAGCTCTGCCGCCATTGTTATGAAATCACCTGCTATATCGATATCCAGCTCTTTCATCTTTTCCAGATACTCCATATATTGCCGGAAAATAACGTGTATCTGTATATCGAAAATACTCATTTCATTTTTCTTGATTAGCGCCAACAGCAGATCAAGCGGACCTTCATAGGTCTCTTCTATCGTAAAATTCAGTTTCTCCATTTTTCAGTTAGCAAGATCCGTCCTTTTCCTGTCATTTTTTCCCGAACCGTAAGGTTGTAAGCGCATCACTGCCGTGAGTATCAGGATTACGTTATTTCAGCAGCAAAAATGCTATAAAGTCAAGAAAATAAAAAACCGTATTACCTACCCCGAGTATAACAAAATCGGCAATTATCTCGAAAAGGCGATTGAATATACCCGTCCACAAAAGCAGGAATATTAACAACACCGTATACCTTTCATAACGCATAAGTCTGAAATATTTTTCCTCAGGCAAAAAAGCAAGCATTAGTCTGGAACCGTCAAGCGGCGGTACCGGTATCATATTGAAGACCGCAAGAATTATGTTGAGGTAAAGCACAATATAAAGTCCGGTACTGAGTGCCAGATATACTTGTCCGCTCATTTTTCCGATGACGGGAAAAACCGTTATTATTCCCGTCTCATAAAACCAGACAAGCAAAGCAAGATAAACTGTGCTGATTATTCCTATAAAAAGGTTGACAAGCGGTCCGGAAAAAGCCGTCACAGCCATTCCCTTCTTGGGATTTGCGTAATATCTCGGATTTACCGGCACCGGCTTTGCCCACCCGAAACCGAAAAACATCAGGCAAAGAAAACCTAATGGATCAATATGCTTCAACGGGTTAAGCGTCAGCCTTCCTGCGCGCCTTGCCGTCGGATCGCCCAGAAAATCGCTCACAAATCCGTGTGCGAATTCATGTGCCGCCAGACTGAAAATCACCGTTACAGGCAGAAAAATCATCAGGATGAGTCTGACAGTAACCGACAAATCTCCGTCTCCGATTATCTGAAATACCATATTTTCTCCGTAATTTGTCAAACATCGTTCTTTATCAGATCTTCGTAACTTTCCCGTCTGACTGCGACTTCGCTGTGACCGTCGCGCACCGTTACGATCGCCGGTCTCGGCAAGCGGTTGTAGTTTGACGCCATTGAGTAGTTATAAGCTCCGGTAACAAACACGGCAAGTATATCGCCTTTTTTGGCTTTCTGAAGCTTTATATTTTCGGCTATAAGGTCACCGCTCTCACAGCATCTTCCGGCTATCGAACATACGTAATCCGCCTTCTGACCGGCTTTATTGGCTATTACCGCCTCATACTGCGACTGATAAAGTGCATAACGCGGGTTATCGGTCATTCCGCCGTCTATCGAAACGTAATTTTTCATTTCCGGTATTTCCTTGACAGAACCTACCGTATACAGGGTTATTCCTGCCGCCGCAACCATTGATCTTCCCGGTTCAAGCATTATATCCGGCATTTTTACATTGAGCGAAGCTGACTGCTCCTTTATTTTTACCGAAAGCTCCTCTATTGCTTTTTCGTAGTCAAAATAAGGATGTTCCTTTACGTATCTGACTCCGAAACCGCCTCCGAGATTCAGCTCTTTTGCTTCAAAGCCGGTTTTTTTCTTCATGTCGGCTATAAAGCTCATCATTATTGCCGACGCGTTTATAAACGGTTCCGTTTCAAATATCTGACTTCCGACATGACAGTGAAAGCCCATAAGCTCTACGCCTTCGGTCTTCAATGCCGCTCTTGTTATTTTTTCTGCCTGTCCGGTCGCAATGGCGTTTCCGAATTTTGAGTCGACTCTTCCTGTTGAAATTGCTTTATGAGTATGCGGATCTATCCCCGGCGTTATCCGTATCTGTATCTTCTGTTTTACCCCGAGTCCGGTACAAATTTTTCCAAGCTCTTCAAGCTCTTCGGGTCCGTCGACAACTATCCTTCCTATACCGACTCTGACGGCATATCTGAGATCTTCCTCAGTTTTGTTATTGCCGTGAAAAACCATTTTCCCGACGTCAAATCCCGCTGCTTTTGCCGTGTATATTTCACCGCATGAGACCGCGTCACTTCCGACTCCCTCCTGCTGCATTATACGGTATATTCCTTTATAAGACAATGCTTTTGAAGCATACAGCGGATATGAATCCGGTGTAAAATATTTTTTCATTGCATCTCTGTAAAGCGCCGCATGCTCCCTTATCTTGTTTTCGTCAAGCAGCATCAGCGGCGTTCCGTACTGTCCGGCAAGCTCGGTTGTATCTGCTCCGGCAAATTCAAGATTCCCTTTCGGGTTTACTTTACAGTTTTCCATTACAAATTCTGTCATAGCACTTTCCTCTTCCTTTTGTCAATCGTTTTCGCAAAGCATTCTGCCTATTCCGGCAAGAATCTCAGTTTTTCCCTCTCCGCTTGAAGCAGACCAGCCTATTACCGGCACTCCAAGTCTGCCTCTCAGTTTTTCAAGTGTTTCATATTTTTTTGTTACGGACAGTTTGTCTGCTTTGGTAGCTACCGCAAACCAACTGTATCCGTTACTTTCAAGCCAGTCGATCATCATAAGGTCGTCTTCTGTCGGTCCGACCCTGATATCTATCAGCTGAATCACGCCTTTCAGCGCACCGTTACCTGAATATTCAGTAAAATACCCGTCAGTAAGCGCAGTCCATCGCTTCTTATCCTGGAAACTGCGTTT
>CALWJW010000047.1 GCA_944381095.1 uncultured Clostridia bacterium
TTTCCATATCCCTTTCTGCGATATTTTGGAACTGTGGCAATATTTTAATCTCAAGAATATTGTTCCCCTCATCAGTTATGATACATTCTGCTTTTACTTCATTATCATTAAGCACATACATAGTACCATTTTTAATATATCTGTTTATCATATTTTCCTACTCGTCTGCTAAAAGCAAAAGAAAGCGATACTGTTTCTTATTTTTTTACAATCCCCATAATTTTCATATTTTTAAAACACCTATTTATATACTGAATCCTGCCGCCTAAAGACTGCACTCTAATTGACAATCATACGGTTCATCTTCGACATGTTTTTGATTATAAACTTCTGCTTCAACACATCCCATTGATTTATAAAAGGCTTGGCTTTCAACGGCTGAGTGTGCAGATATATAGAGTTTTTTAGCTCCTTTTTGTTTAGCCCATTCTTTTGCCGCCAGAAAAAGTGTTTTTCCGATTCCCTTATTTCTCATATCCTCCGATACATGGATACCGGACAAGTCGCAATATCTTTGTTCACCACCAAATATTTCCGGTTCTACTGAAACAAAGCCTTTCAATTTCCCATCATAAAATGCAGCATAAACAAAGCCGTTAGAAATGATTGTATTTTTTAGGCCGAAAATTAAAATTTGATAATCCTTTTCTGTCCAATCGTCAATAAAAGGAGCGTCTTTGATTATCCACTTGCCATTTTCTTTACGCCAACATTTTGTAACCATTTGATGTCGGATGAAATCCTTGAACAGCTCCCGGCAAATTTCTTCTGCACATAAAGTCCTATATTTTAGCAAACTATTATTCTCCATTTTCCTTCTATCTCACTACATCTCTAAATCTAAATTTGATATTCTCATTATATCATTTTTCACTCATGTTTCCTATCCCTATTTAATGAGAGTAACTCTTATTCAAGTGATAAATATACGTCTCGTGCCGGATTCAGCCTGAATACAGCTATCAGCGCCGCTAAAGGAAAAGCGTTCCCGAACACCACTTTAAGTCAAGCCGGACTTGAAGTGCAGAAACATTAACATAAGTCAAACCGGACTTGAAGCGCAGAAGCATTAACATAAGTCAAGCCGGACTGAAGCGCAGAAGCATTAACATAAGTCAAGCCGGACTGAAGCGCAGAAGCATTAACATAAGTCAAGCCGGACTTGAAGTGCAGAAATTTTACAAGCTCTCAACACAGTTCACAGCTGTAAATTCCGCAAAACCTTGTAGCACGATATCAAAATCGGAAAGTTGCGTGTAAAAAATCCGTGACTTAAAAAAAACGAATCGGAAGGCAAGCGGTTTTTATGTAGTTTAATAACGAAACAACAGCGAAAACACTCACATATGATTTTTTACATATCCGAGAAAAGCGGCAAACTGATCCGGCCCGAACGTACATTCGAATGTCGGTATCGCCTCACCTATCGAAAATTCGGTATTCCGGAAGTAACTTTCCTGGATTTTCAGTACTTCCTTGTAATTTCCTTTTTCAGCTCCTGCCATGTAAGGTGCGGGATGAATTTTCAGGTCGGGATTTTTCGGACATTTTACCGCAATAAGAGGTCTGTCAATAACCTCTTTTTCCCAGAAAGCTCAGAAATATTCTTTGGTTTCAGCAAAATTCTCCTTATATTTAAGTTTGTCCTGTATGTAAACTTCTCCTTCCGGAATATACTTTTCGCAGCGGTAAGACTTATTATTTCGTCAATGCCGATTATTTTTCAAATCTGTCGAAACAAAATGCAGATAAAATACTTTTAATAAAAAATATTCTTTTGATGATACTGCTTAATACTTTGATTTACAAAACATCAAAGTGTCAGATATTTATTTACAGAAATTAAAATCGGAAAACAATATGCTGTTCTTTTATAGAAAAACGTGAACCGACATTTGATCGTGGGCTATACTTTTGACATACTTGCAGTATTTTTGTTAAAAACAACCGAAAATCAGCTGTATTTTGTTATAATTTGCACCATTTAAAGCTTTCATATAAAACAAAAAACCGGACCCTAAAGTCCGGTTTAATTGATATATGAGCTTAAAACGGACTCTGTTTCCATGTGATAATTCAGGTTTTTCAGATAAAAAAGTTCCGCTTTAATCAAAAGTCAATGCCCGTTTTTCAGGAAAATTCACCGATCGTATTCAAAATCGATCGCAACTCCGAGTTCAGCCGACTTGAAACAAGCCTCCATGACCGCCATTACTCTGCGGCTCTCGCTGAGTTTTATCAGCTGTTCTTCTTTTCCGTCTATCGCTTTTACGAAGTTGCGGTAGAAGTCATGAACATCTGAAACCGGTCTTTCCTTTTCATAAACTTTAAGTGTTATTTCGTCTCTCGGAGCCATAGTTTTTGTTATTCCGGCAGCCGTCTGTACCGGTACAACGTCACTTTCATGCCAGGCGAGGCATTTTGCCACCCGGCAGTTCTGACGCCAGTCTTCAATCTTGGCAGATCCGCCCTTGCACAGCATATAAAATCTCGGAAGCGGCAAAAAGTTGAAGGTTCCCACTTCAACGTAAGCTGTCTTTCCGCTTTCAAAGTAAAGATTAAGACGGAATCCGTCGTCGACCTCATCGGTTGTGATGTTGGTAACATCACACTGAACTTTCACTATATTCTCAGGTATCAGCATCAGCATCTGATCGATAAGATGAACACCCCAGTCAAGTATCATTCCGCCGCCCTGAGGCTTATGGCATCTCCAATCGGAAGGTATACCGCGCGAGCCGTGAATTCTTGACTCAATTCTTATAACCTCACCTATTTCACCGCTTTCGATGACATTTTTCATCGCGAGGTAATCAACGTCCCACCTGCGGTTCTGATGAACGCTGAGCAGTTTACCGCTTTTTTTCTTAGCGGCGATCATTTCGTCGAACGCCGAAACCGACATTTCAACCGGCTTTTCGCATATTACGTTTTTCCCGGCTTCGAGCGCCTTTACAACGATTTCCTTATGTACGTCGTTAGGCGTCGCAACAACCACTATGTCACATTCCGGGTCGGAAAGAGCGTCGTCAAGACTTCCGTAAGTCTTTATACCCCTGCTCTCTGCCAACTTTATTTTTGCTTCGTCGATATCATAGATACCGAGCAGAGAAACAACGTCGCTTTCAAGCGCATGGGCAGCGTGCCAGCCTCCCTGTCCGCCGTATCCTATGACGGTTACCTTCTTTTTCATATCTTATCCTTTCAAGCTATTCCTGTATGAACTTCTTTTCCGCTCTACGGAAAACATCTCCCACATAATATATCACCTTGATTTTGATTTGTCAATAGAAAACCGCTCTTTTACATTTAATGAAAATTTGTTCATGCGATCCGTACGCCTTACAAGCCTTCCGCAGTCATGATCAAGCCTTGTAAGCAGTTATGGTAAAGCCTTGTGAGCAGTCATAATCTGATTTTAACAGGTAATAACAGGTAAATGACCTTGGGGTTCGGTTTCGGTACGGCTTTCTGCGTCAAACGAAAACCTCTCAGTCAATTTACGGCGCTTTTGCACAGGCATTTGTTAAAATGCGTTCACCGTTAAAGCAAAAAGCTGCTCACCGGCACGGTACTTGTGCGCAAAAAGAAAAGTTTCTGTCGCTTGGTACCGATTTTTTATTCTATCCTGCATCACCCGCTCCGCAAAAAATGACTGAATCACCTTACCATTTCGGTTTTGTCGCCGGTCGACTTGTGGTCAGCTATTATCCTGTCAATATCCCCGAGATCGCACACCGTCATGTCGCCCAGAACGGTGTTTTTAAGCGCCGCCATAGCGTCTCCGTAATCGGCGGCTTTTTCAGCTGAGCCGTAGGTCAGAAGACCGTAAAGCGCGCCCGCAACATACGCGTCCCCTGAGCCTATTCTGTCAACCACATCTATATCCTCATATTCGGGTTCGATGTAATGTCTGCCATCTGCACAGTCGTAAACAAGCGATGTGAAGCTGTGCTTCTGAGGAGAGATTACCCTGCGCTTTGTGCTGAATATCATTTTAAGCCCTCTGTTTTGTCTGTAAAACTCCCTGTGTATCTCTTCAAGCGTACCTTTCATGCCGAACATTTTGCGCAGAGTTTCCTCCGAAATAAACAGCAGATCCACGTAAGGCAGTATCTTCTCTATGGCTTCCTTTGCTTTCGCTTCCGTCCACAGCGCCGCGCGGTAATTAACGTCGAAAGATATCACCGTACCGGTATTTTTAAACCTTCTCATCATTTCCGTAACGCCTGTGCGTATGTTTTCACAGAGTCCGAGAGTTATACCGCTGGTGTGGAAAACCGCTGTCTTTCCGTATACGTCCGCAGGGAGCTCCGACAGACTGAATGTCGTAAAGGACGAATTTGCCCTGTCGTATGAGACCACCGATTTCCGCGGATACGCTCCGCTCTCGTAATAATAGACTCCGAGGCGTTTTTTCTCGCTTGTATCATAGGTAATGTAGTCGTCGCTCGTTCCCGCATATCTTATCTTGTGCTTTACAAACTTGCCTATTTCGTTATCCGGAAGTTTCGTTATTATACCTGTTCTCGGTCCCAGCATCGATATGCCCGAAACCACGTTCAGCTCGCTTCCTCCGGCTTTCTTTTCAAAGGTTTCGCAGTGCGATATCCGCTCTTTGCCTTCCGGGGAAAGTCTGAGCATTACCTCACCCATTCCGAGCACCTGGAATTCTCTGTCCGTTTTAAAAGTCACCATAGAATTACCTCCTAAGCGGTTTTGTGATTTATCCTGTCCCGTTATCCGGGCAAAACTCCGCAAACCGATATTCTGCCCGCTGATCACAACCTTTTCAGCTTTGCGTAGTTTGCCATCATTTTCTTCATCCCCGCGTTGTCAAAAGCTATTTCATACACGGCGTCGCTTCCGGCCGGGGTAACTGTCAGCACCGTTCCGCTGCCGAAAACTCCGTGCGCTACCCTGTCTCCTGCCGAAAACCGTTCGACCGCCGAACCCCTTTGGCCTCCGTTTGACGACTTATGCGCAAGACTTGCGCCTATTCCGAACTCTCCCGAAATCTCTTTTTTGGGTTTTGCGGTCTGCCTTACCGCTCCGAATCCCGGCATATGTCCGATTCCGGGAGCATTCGCGGTTTTGCTCTCGCTCAGAAGTTCATCCGGAATCTCCTTTACAAACTGTGACACCCTGTAAAAGGAAGTCTTTCCGTATAAAAGTCTTTCTCTGACATGGGTGATGAAAAGTTTTTCTTTCGCCCTGGTTACAGCAACGTACGCCAGTCTTCTCTCCTCTTCCATTTCCTCGCTGCTGTACACCGACTTTCCCGACGGGAAGATATCGTCCTCCATAGCCGGCAGAAACACCACCGGAAATTCAAGTCCCTTGGCGCTGTGCACCGTCATAAGCACTACCGCCTCGGCGTCCGGATCGTAGTTGTCTATATCAGCGACAAGAGTGACTTCTTCAAGAAAATCGGAAAGCGTCGCTTCTTCGTTTTTCTGCATGAAAAGCATTGCGTTTGATATAAGCTCTCCTATGTTCTCAACGCGGTTTCTTCCGTCCTCACGGTCGAGGTCCTCTACCATTCTGCGGTATCCGCTGAAATCAAGCACCTTATCTATCAGGACATCGACATTATCACTTACCGCAATTTCACGCAGACCTATAATCATCCTTGTGAATTCTTTCAGCTTCGGCGCAGATTTTGATATCGCCGTATACTCTCCGGCGTTTTCCATTATCTCAAACATCGACCTGCCGTAATGGTCGGCAAGAGTTCTGACCGCTTCGACGGTAGCCTCACCTATCTTACGCTTCGGTTCGTTTATTATTCTCATAAGTCTTACGTTATCCTGAGGATTATTCACCACACAAAGATATGCAAGAACGTCTTTTATTTCCTTGCGCTCATAAAACCTCTGACCTCCGACTACTCTGTATGGTATTCCGCCCTTGGTGAAAGCGCTTTCAAGAGTGTTTGACAGTGCGTTTATACGGTAAAGCACCGCAAAATCACTTAGCTTCCGATTTTCCTTTTCGCGCAGCTCCATTATTTTAGCGACTATGTAGTCCGCCTCTTCACTCTGTGTTGAAAGTTGTTTTAAGCAGATTTTTTCTCCCTTTCCGTTTTCCGTCCAGAGTTTTTTGTCATGCCTGCCCGTATTGTTTCTGATTATGGCGTTGGCGCAGTCAAGAATACTTGAAGTCGAACGGTAATTCTGTTCAAGCTTTACCACCTTGGCTCCTTCCATAACGCTGTCGAAGCTCAGTATGTTTTTTATGTCTGCGCCGCGGAATCCGTATATGCTCTGGTCGTCGTCACCAACCACCATAAGGTTACGGTATTTTCCGGAAAGCAGTGTTACGAGCACGAACTGCGCATGATTTGTATCCTGGTACTCGTCAACACAGACATATCTGAATTTATCTTGCAGATAACTGCGTATCTCTTCGTTCTCACGGATAAGCGTCACTGTATTGACTATGATATCGTCAAAGTCCATTGCATTTGACGTTTTCAGGCGGTTCTGATAATCCTTGTAAAGCTCCGCCATCTTTTTTTCACGTGAATCCGCCGCTTCCTTTGCAGCGTCAGTCGGTGAAATAAGTGCGTCTTTACAGGCGCTTACATAATCAAGCACTGCTCTGGGCGTGTACATCTTATCATCAGACCCGTCATCCCTGATTACGGAAAGCATCAGTTTTTTCTGGTCGTCAGTATCGTAAACGGTAAATCCCGCCGAATAACCCGTTTGTTCGGTAAATCTTCTGAGTATTCTCAGGCATACCGAATGAAAGGTACCTGCCCACAGTCCTTCGGCTCCTTCCTCGCCGAGCGCTTTTACCAGACGCTCCTTCATTTCACCGGCGGCTTTGTTGGTGAAAGTTATGCTGAGGACGTTATACGGCTTTATCGCAGAAGTTCTTATACCGTCAAGCATCCGCTTTATATCGTCAGGCGGAAGACTCTCCGCTTTTTCAAGCTCCGACAGCTTCTCCTCGGTGACGCACGCAGGGACTTTTCCGTCAAGGCAGGTGTTCCCGTATCTCAGCATATACTCGATTCTGTTGACAAGAACGGTAGTTTTTCCGCTCCCGGCTCCTGCGAGCACAAGGAGAGGGCCGTTTACCGTAAACACGGCTTCCCGCTGTCTCGGGTTAAGATGACCGTATGCTTTTTCAAACAGCTTTCTCTTGATTTTGTTGTATCTTTCAGTCAGACTTTTATTGTCAGGCATTTTTTTGCTCCCTAGATTTACTTATTCTCTTTCGTTGTAAAACTTACTGCCCTGATCCGGTGCTTTACTGCCGGCTTTCCGATCTTGAATGATCATACGTCAATTACCGTCGGCTTCCCGAATCTACGGCGATAAGCAAACATTTTACTGTCGGCTTCCCGATTCTACGGTGATAAGCAAACGTTTTACTTCCGGCTTTCCGATCTTGCATAATCATACGTGATTAACGTCGCTTTCCGGATCTGGCGTGATCAGCGGAAATAGTTGCCGGCAAAAGTAAAAAGTTTTCAGAATTCCCGTCTGCCCTCTATCGCCCTTATAAGAGTCAGTTTATCGGCGTATTCAATGTCGGCTCCCACCGGTATTCCGTAAGCAAGCCGCGTGATCTTTACACCGGTGGGCTTTATCAGACGGCTTACGTACATAGCTGTCGTTTCGCCTTCCACCGTGGCGTTCGTGGCTATCATAACTTCTTCCGCTCCGCTTTCGGTAATTCTCTCGGGAAGAGTCGAAAGGTTGAGGTCCGACGGACCTTTTCCGCTTCTGGGAGAGATAACTCCCCCGAGAACGTGGTACACCCCGCCGTACTCTTTTATCTTCTCAAAGGAAATCACCGCCTTTGAATCCTCGACCACACAGATAAGTTTTTTGTTTCTTCCCGCGTCCGAGCATATCGGACACACTTCCGCCGCAGTTATGTTTCCGCATATTCTGCACGGTCTTATCGTGCGTTTTGCACAGAGGATCGCCTCCGTGAACCTTTCGGTTTCCTCCGGGGTCATATCAAGCACGCCGAACGCCATCCTCTCAGCGCTTTTTCTTCCGACACCCGGAAGACGCCGGAATGCCTCTATCATTATTTCAAGCGGCGCAATAAATTCGCTCATATCAGAAAAGTCCCGGCATCATAGAGCCCATACTTCCGGTTATCTTTGCCATTTCACTGCTTGCGTCATTTTCCACGGTTTTGATTGCCTCATTCACGCCGGCAATGATTACATCTGTCAGAGTTTCAATATCGTCCGGATCAACGATTTCGGGTTTTATTGTCAGCTCGGTTATCTCTTTTTTGCCGTTAATGGTAACCGAAACCGCTCCTCCCCCGGCGTTTATCCTGTACTCTTTCAGTTCAAGCTCTTCCTGTTTGCGGGCGACTTCTTCCTGCATTTTCTGTGCCTGCTTTATCATTCCCTGCATTCCCTGAGCTCCCTGGGTGTATTCCTTGGGTAATCTTGCTTTCATATTGTTTTTTCCTTTCAGATGTACATTGTTCAGTCCGTCGGCAAGGCATCAAACCCATATTTTGATATTTGCTGCGCATGTGATTGCATGCCCTGTCGGCAGACAAAATTAACTTTACTTGTCCGGATGTCACGGTAAGACCGTGGAATTTTTGCAGACTGCATCCGGACGTCAAACTGTTAAAGCTCGTCTATCGGATCTGCTATTTCCGAAGGCATATCCGCTTCGGTAAAACGCAGACTTTCCGTTGAATACTTTTTGCCTGAGCAAAAATAGACGCTTTCGACGAGTTTTGCACGGAATTCCTGCGTGTCGAGAAGCTCTGTTGCCATCGCACCTCTGACTCTTATAAGCAGACCTTCTTCCGTTTCAAACGCCTGTGACATTTTCAAAAAAGGCGCCGCCGACGGATTTGATCCGGCTATACGGTCTACGACCTCCGCCCACCACGGTACCGGTTTTGCCGGATTTCGCCTGACCTTTTGAGAGTCTCTACTGCTTACAGGCGGTACTGAGGCGTCAGAGGCTGCGATTTCAGGGACGACCGACTTTTTGTACATAGCGGCAGTGCCTGTATTCCCGTGTGACAGACTGCCGACGTTCTGCACGGGAGTAAATGCGCTGTTTACCGAAGTGGCTCCTTCCGAAAGAACGGCGATTTTTTCTTCAAGCGCCGAAACTCTTGCCGCAAGTCCCGCCGGATAGACGTCAAGCTTATCGTCACACATTTTCAGAAAGGTCATTTCGGCGCAAAGCCGTTTTACTGCCCCGGGGCGCTGCATAGCCGTGAATGTCTCTTCAAGCAGTGAGCAATGTCTGAGAAGGACATACTGCTTGTACCTTTCCGCAATTTCACGCAGCTGACTCATTTCTTCTTCCGTTACATCAAGATAATTTTCCGGATGCATTGCGCTTTTCACCACCAGCAGGTCTCTGTAAAAACCGATAAGCTCCTGCCAGAAAACGCCTATTTCACGTGAAGACGTCACAAGCTCGTCCACCGCCGCAAACAGTCGGTCGCTGTCCAGGTCCAGAACCGCCCCGGCTATTTCGGCAGCCTGCTGTCTTCCGGTGCTTCCCGTAATCTGACGAACTTTTTCGGCATCTATTTTTTTGCCTTCGCCGGCGCAAAGTTCAAGCAGACTTATGGCGTCACGCATTCCCCCCTGAGCCAGTTTGGCTATCTCAGCCGCAGCGTCACTGTCAAGTTCAAAATTTTCACAGCCGGCAATATACATCAGCCTGTCCGCTATAACCTTGGAAGTTATTCTTCTGAATTCAAACTTCTGGCATCTTGAAAGTATTGTGGCCGGAATTTTATGCTGTTCGGTAGTCGCAAGAATGAAAAGTACATTTGCCGGAGGTTCTTCGAGGGTTTTAAGAAGCGCATTGAATGCACTTTGGGTCAGCATGTGCACCTCGTCTATGATATAAACCCGGTTTTTCAGCATTGAGGGCGCGTACATCACCGCTTCCTTTATGTCCCTTATATAGTCCACTCCGGTATTTGACGCCGCGTCCATTTCGGTCACGTCCGCCGTTCGTTCATTTTCTATCGCAAGACACGCTTCGCATTTTCCGCAAGGATTTCCGTTTTCGGGGCAAAGACAGTTGACAGCTTTTGCAAGCAGCTTGGCACAGGTTGTTTTTCCGGTTCCGCGCGACCCGCAAAACAGATATGCGTGACTGGTACGGCCGTTTGCCACCTCATATTTCAGTACAGAAGTTATGTGTTCCTGACCGCAGACGCTGTCAAAATCCTTCGGCCTGTACTTCCGGTACAACGCACGATACATAATTTGCCTCCGTTTTCTTCAAAAAAAGCAAGATACACAATACGGTCATACACCTCACTCCGAACATCAACAAACACGCGCATTCTGAGGTTCATGCTCGGGACAGGCACTCTCGTGGCACATTGAACATACCCCTTAATGCTGCTCGGTTCGCCCGCCTGACATGGTTCGAGGCCATCAATTGCACAAGACCCATCCGTCAACACAATTCCCGTCAGCGCAGCCGTACTCGCCGAGCCCTCGGATCGGAAACCACCCCTACTTTAGCGGATTGTAGGTTACAGGGCACCGCTGGCTCCCCGGCCGGTATGACCTTATTCTGCATCTTGCCTTGTTTTAGTATTATACCACAGACTTACCCTTTTTTCAAGCGTTTTAACAGATTATTTAAAAAATAACCTCCCGCGCACCGCAATTTCAAAGCTGTAAAATTCCATGCAGGTAAACACCGCATAAAAAAAACCATCGTTATGCGTGTTTATGACTGTCGGAAAATATGCGTAATAACGTAAAAACTACTTTATCATTCCGCGTCTTTAAAATCTTCAACGATCTGTCTGCCCGGCTTGTTTTTATTCACTCCGTGTCAGTCTGATACGGCAGACGCGAGCGCTTACCGACCGGGAAAGTCATAAATTTTGCCGCAAACCGTCCCTTTCCGGATGTTGGAAATCAGCCTGCCGGTTAACTGACATATTTTGTACCTTGACACACGAAACGGTTAACTTACAGGCAAGCCGGATGATGTCCGTCGCAAATTGTCACAAAAGTTTTTTCAGCAATTTTTCAGCCGCCTCGTTATCCGGCGTTGCAAGAAGCACGGCGTATCTGCCGTACGTTAACACCGTTGCGCCCCGGAAGTACTTTTCAAAATTTTCAGGAGCATATTCAAGTATTTCCGAGTTCTGTATTTTTTCCGTTCTCTGTCGGAGCATATCCGCAACTTCTCCGACATCACTTCGATTAAGACACTCAATTATATGTATTTCGTATCCGCTGTCATCGACAGGCAGACGTACAGTGTAGTCGTTTATTCTGTCGATACACACCGGCGGCGCGAATTTACCGCTGTAAAGCCTCCCGAAATTATCTTCGTCGAGAACAAAAAAATCCTCTTCTCCTTCCGTTTTCCTGCAATACATTACACCCTTTGTTTCTGACTGCAAAGCGCACAGTTCTCTCATTACCGTTTTTATATCAGTTTTTTGCTGACTATCGCACCCGCAGATCGGGAAAATCAGTATAACAAGCACAAATAACAGTATTTTTTTCAGCACGACCGTTCCTCCGTATTCAGAATGTGGAACATTATTCCGCTCACACTATTTGGCAAAGCTTTCCGTTCTGAATCAAACCCGTAACAACGCAAATAATAATAAAGCAGTACCCGGTGTCGTTGACGGAATTACAGCACAGCATAAGTAAGGCAAAACCCGATAAAGCTGAAATTTCGATAAGTTCAGTTCAAAGCCCGGCAAAGATCTGCGAAAGCAAAACTAAGGAGAAAAACATGGACGATAAAATTTACAGCATACCGTCAGAGATCTGCGGAACCGGTATTCCGCTCGGACTCGGAGTAGCTTTTTCCGAAAATCTTCCGGCTATGGTCAGATTCAGCAACCTGCCGGAAAGCCGTCGGGCAGAAATAATAGCCCGGGCAGAAAGCCTCTCCTCTGACGAAGATTTCAGTTCACTTATAGAAAAAATCTGATATCGTACAACCGCGACAGAACTGTCGCGGTTGTCCTTATTGTCACCGGACGAATGTAACATTTTTTTGAAAAATCGGACAAACCCTTGAAGTCAGTGATGTTTTGTTATATAATATATATAATTAAAACGCTGTGATTATGACGCTTCCGTCGGATATTTCACATTCCCGCCCCCGGAATAAAAAACTTTGACATGCATTGTCATGATCAATGCTAAGGGTAAAAGGGTCTTTCCGGCACCAAATCAACATAAGGTACTTGTGTGATCTCGCCGTTAAACCATAAGCATTTTACAAAGTAAAAATTACTGCTGTTTTTCCCGTAAATCACTTCGTGGCTTTTACGTGCAATCAACACGGTTGCCGCTGTCACGGTTTTCCGTGCCATTAAAACATCTGAAAGGTCTTTTATATGTCTGATATCATAACAAAAGCGGTCATACCTGCCGCCGGACTCGGAACACGTATGCTCCCGATAGCGCGTACTGTACCGAAAGAAATGCTCCCGATAGTGGATAAGCCGGCAATATCGTACCTTGTGGAAGAGGCAGCCGCAAGCGGAATAACGGATATCCTGATAGTGACGGGCAGAAACAAGAGTGCGATCGAGGACTATTTTGACTATTCTCCCGAATACGAAGAAAAGCTGATCTCCGCCGGCAAAGGAAGCCTTGTCAAGGAACTGAGATCAGTCTGTACGAAAGCAAACATATGCTTCATAAGGCAACTTGAACCGAAAGGTCTGGGACATGCCGTTTACAAAGCAAAGGCTTTCACGGAGGACAGCCCGTTTGCGGTTCTGTACGGCGACGACATAATTTTTTCGCAGACTCCGGTCGTGAGACAGCTTGCCGATCTGTACGAAAAGTACAACCTCGGAGTGCTGGGTGTAAAACACGTTCCGAAAGCCCAGATAATGCGATACTGCACACTCGACGCAACCCCTGTAGGCGAAAAGATTTACAAAGTCACGGATATGATTGAAAAACCTGCCGAAGACCAGATAATCACCGATCTCGCGATACTCGGAAGAACGATACTGAAACCGGAAATATTCGATGTCCTCGAAAACACCCCGCCCGGGGCCGGCGGAGAAATCCAACTGACTGATGCCATGAAAGTTATAGCAAACAGGCAGTCTATGATAGCCTGTGATTTTGAAGGCGTAAGATACGATATGGGTTCAAAACTGGGCTTTCTGACCGCTAACGTAGAACAGGGACTGCGAAGCAAAGAGGTGGGGGAAGAATTCAGAAAATATCTTAAAAATCTTGTCGGAACGCTTTGAGCTTCCGGCACCACGGGAAAGGAGTCAACGCTATGGAACGTGTAAGCAAGGACAATTACTACTTGGATATTGCACAGACTGTCGCTTCGAGAAGCACCTGTCTGCGTAAGTCTTACGGAGCAATAATAGTCAAAAATGACACTATCGTGTCAACAGGCTATAACGGAGCACCGCGCGGCAGACGTAACTGTTCCGACCTCGGAGTCTGCATACGGGACAAGCTCAATATTCCGAGGGGCGAACGATATGAGCTGTGCCGCTCCGTACACTCAGAAGCTAACGCCATAATTGCCGCTTCAAGAGAAAGAATGCTCGGGGCAACGCTTTACATGGTCTGCGTTGATTCCAAAACAAAAGAACTGGTACCGAATACCAACAGCTGTGCAATGTGCAAAAAGCTGATCATAAACTCCGGAATAGAGCGTGTCGTCATAAGAAATACGCCCGAAAGTTACAAAGTGATAAACGTCAGGGAATGGCTCGAGGACGACGACAGTCTTGACGGAAGAAGAGGCTACTGATCGGAAGGAACTTATGTCAGAAAATAACAGGAAAATACATACAAAAACAGACGGCGTGAAAGCGGAGCGTAACTACGCCCCGCTTCTGTACGCCGGCGCGATAGTGCTCGCAGTGACATCCGTCATTCTGCTTGCCGTTTTTCTCATCAGATTTTTCGGAGTGGTCCACCTCACGTCCGACACCGAGGGTTCAACACTCACCGACTCCAAAAACGGCGTGGTATATTCACTTGCACCGATATCTTATACCGCTGATCTCGATACCGATTCCGTTTACGCAAAATACGGGGATACCGAATATTACCGTCTCTATTATAAAGACGACAGCGGCAATAAGGTGTACTGCGATCCGAAAGAAATGATAGGAACTGAAAACGAATTCGGCGTAATCGATATCTATGTCGCAGAAGGAATTGTTTTGCCGGAACTCAAAGACTTCGGAGCTTCAAAGGCGCTCATATGCACCGAAGAAATGATTTCTTACGCCATAGACGCTCTCACCAAAGAAGAAACAGAAAAGCTGATAAATGTTTTTTTCAGCCTCGAAAGCTGTGATTATCCGTCAAACATTGACAATGATACAGTGCTCAGCATTTATTTCAGAGGTGATACAAACCCGTTCCTGCTGTACAACATCCGTTATTTTGAGACCAAAAGCGGTGAAAAATATTTCTATGACCGTGTGACATCACGATGCGTCAATTTCCATGACGAAATGGAAAATATTTTCGACTGATATTTCCGTACTTTTTTGAAAAAAAGTACGCACTTACTTTTTTGGAAAAAAGTAAGCAAAAAACTTTTCTCGCGGTCAGGTGTAGCGTGAATTTATTTGCTTTGGGAAGAGAATGAACGATAAAATTTGATGAAACGGTAAATATTCCAACAAACCAAACGTAGAGAAGTTTTTTTCGAGGTCATGTTTTGCGTAAATTTAAATGTCCCGGGGAGAAGTTGAACAATAAAATCTGATGAAATGATAAAGACTCCAACAAACCAAAATGTAGAGAAGTTTTTGCCAAGCTTTTTTCAAAAAGCTCGTACTTTTTTGAAAAAAAGTACGCAAAAAACTTTTCTGGCAGTTAGGTCTAAATTAAATTTAAATGTCCCGGGGAGAAGTTGAACAATAAAATCTGATGAAACGGTAAATATTCCAACAAACCAAACGTAGAGAAGTTTTTTCGAGGTCATGTTTTGCGTAAATTTATTTGTTCCGGGAAGAGAATGAATAATAAAATCTGATG
>CALWJW010000048.1 GCA_944381095.1 uncultured Clostridia bacterium
CCTGATACTCGCCGGAAAAAGCTTTTTTATCGTCCGAAATGTCTTGAAATATAGATAAATGTATGATATACTTACATAAACAGATAAGCGCCGGAAACCAACGCTTTACCGGCGAATTCAGTAAAGGATGTTCACTTATGAAGTATCTTATTCTCCTCTGCGACGGTGCAGCAGACTATCCGATCGAAAAACTCGGAATGAAAACGCCTATGGAAGTAGCTAACGTAAAAAACATTGATTCGCTCGTCCGGACCTCTTTCGTCGGTACAGTTTCAAATGTTCCCGACGGAATGGTGCCCGAATCTGATACCGCAAATCTTGCGGTAATGTCATACGACCCGAAAGTATACTCAAAAGGAAGATCGCCGCTTGAGGCGATGTCGCTCGGACTCAAAATGTCACCGGATGACACGGCTTACCGGTGCAACGTAGTCACTCTCGGTAATCCCGGAAGTGAAGATGTTCCATACGAAGAAAAAATAATGATAGATCACGGTGCCGACGAGATAACCACAGC
The DNA here is from genome assembly GCA_944381095.1 of uncultured Clostridia bacterium. Lineage (GTDB taxonomy): Bacteria > Bacillota > Clostridia > Oscillospirales > CAG-272 > SIG673. The sequence goes on from CALWJW010000048.1 coordinate 518, forward strand.
CGAAGCGGATATACTTATTAAAGATATACAGAAAAAACTCGGCAGACCGGACAGAAATTTTTTTACGGGAGTCAGTTACCGTCACTGTCTGATATGGAAAAATGCTCCCGAATTTACCGATTTCATGCGCCCTCACGATATACTCGGACAAAGTATTTCAAATTATCTGCCGCAAGAGCCTTTTCTGTCAATTCAGAAAGAAAGCTATGAAATTCTTAAAGAACATCCGGTAAACCTTGACAGAATAAAAAGAGGACTTCGTCCGGCAAACTCGGTTTGGTTTTGGTCGCCCGGCAAAAAACCCGCGTTGCCTTCATTTGAGGAAAAATGGGGACTTAAAGCATCGGTAATTTCGGCAGTCGATCTCATCAAAGGGATAGCAATATGCGCCGGAATGCGTTCAGTAAATGTAAAAAATGCGACCGGAAATATAAATACCGACTTTGAAGGAAAAGGTAATGCCGCCATAGAGGAATTCAGAAACGGACAGGACCTTGTTTATATCCATGTCGAAGCTCCGGATGAATGCGGACACAGAGCGGAAATCGAAAATAAAATACTGGCATTGGAAAAGATAGATAAAGAAATTCTCGGTAACGTTCTTGATTATCTCAGAAACTGCGGGGATAATTTCAGGGTAATGGTACTTCCCGATCACCCGACTCCGATCTGTAAAAGAACTCACACAATCGACCCGGTGCCGTTTATGATATACGACAGCGCAAAAAAATATGCCGGTGCCGTAAAATTCGATGAAAAACATGCCGCAGATACTGGATTTTATCTCCCGAAAGGTGAAAAACTGATGTCGCTTCTCGTAAACGGATGTCCCGACAGCAAATCCGAAAGGAAAAATTATGAACGGTAATTTTAAAGATAACGATGAGAATAAAAGCTGCGATAATCAAACAGATGTTTCTGCATCTGAACCGGAAATCGCAGAAGTAAATGAATCGGATTCAAAAAGCAATTTGTCTTATGCAAATACCTCCGGTCAGGAAAATACCGCGGACACCGAAGACTTTTCAAATACGGAATGCACGGAAGAAAACGCAAAAATTTCAGACACAGTAAAACCAAGCGTTTCTGAGGAATCAGACGGCATTTACACGCAAAAAAACGATGAAAAAACCGAATCTGAAAACCAAATGTCGGTAAACTGTGACGATTCGGTAACAGCTCTTCACAGAATTTTTGAATGGATAGAGCTGTTTGCCCTGTACTTTTCTATCGGCGTGATCATTATATTCACCTTTTTCAGACACAGCCCCGTTATCGGTTCATCTATGTTTCCCACCCTTGAACAGGGCGACGTACTGATTATTCAGACTTTTTTGTATGAGCCGTCTCAGGGTGACATAGTCGTTTGTCAGTCCGAAAATTACGGGTTGCAGACACCGCTTGTAAAAAGGGTGATCGCCCTGAGCGGTCAGACCGTCAGCATCGATTACGTCAACTGGACTGTGACTGTCGACGGAGTTGTACTTGACGAAAGTTACGTCAACAGAATCGCCGCTCCTATGAACGGTTCAAATTACCTTCCGGATACTTTTACGGTCCCCGATGGCTGTGTGTTTGTAATGGGTGACAACAGAAACGACTCAACAGACAGCCGTTCTTCAAACGTCGGATTTATTGACGAGCGTATGGTACTCGGAAAGGTTTGTTTCAGAATTCTGCCGTTCAGAAAAATATCGGCATTTTGATAAGTGCGACGAGTGACCGTTTTTCCGGTTTTTTTCCCCGCAAACTCCGCCTATTTACGGACTTCTTGTAAATTTTGCGTTTCGGCTTCCCTGTGCAAATTCAACAGTAATGCCCGAGATTCCGATAATTTTTGTTTTTACGGGGGTTTCAGGAATTTCACACATATTTCTCTAACGGTGCTATAATCCAACATACGGTTTCGGACTCGTTTTCGGAGCGGACTTATGACCGCAACGGTAAGGTATATGAAAATAAATGAAATCAAAGTAAGTAATTACATTACAAAATCCGGACTTCCGGGCACCGATTTGGTGATAAATCCTTACGTCGGCTGTCCGCACGCCTGCATATACTGCTATGCCTCGTTTATGAAAAAATTCACCGGTCACAACGAAGACTGGGGAGATTTTACCGATGTTAAAATCTGTGACAGTTCGATAAAACCACAGGACGTCTACGGCAAACGGGTATTTATGTCTTCCGTCACCGACTGCTATAACCCTCTTGAAAAGAAGTATAAAATAACGAGAAGTATACTTAAACAGCTTTATTTAACCGAATGTCAGCTCACAATATGCACAAAATCAGACCTTATAATCAGAGACCTCGACATTCTCCGGAATATGAAAAATCTGACGGTGGCTTTTTCTCTCAACACCACTGACGAAAATTTCAGAAGAGACTGTGACAGAGCAAGCAGCGTTGAGGCACGCATACGCGCTTTGAAGGTCATTCATGACGAGGGCATTCATACTGTTCTTTTCATGTCACCTATCTTTCCGGGAATCACTCAGTGGAAAAGCATTATTGAAGCGGTAGGAAAAAACGCTGATGAATACTGGTTTGAAAACCTCAGTCTGAAAGGCGGTTTCAAATACCGCGTTCTCAATTACATCAAAAACCGGTATCCGCACCTTTATCCGTTATACTCGGAAATTTATCTGTGCGGAAACAATTCCTACTGGAACGCTCTGGCTTCTGAAACAGAAAATTTCTGTCTGGAAAACAATATCAGCTTCAAAAACCTTTTTCACACAGACGTTTTTTCCGCAAACAGGGCAAACGCAAAATCACACAGTAGTAACGGACAGATTTCCTTTTTCGGAGATTAGCCCGGTCTATGTAAAATCAACGGTAATGACCGTTATATTTTGAAACGGTCAGCCCCCGGCAAAGAGAACCGTTTTCCGAATTCAAAACGAAACACATTTTTATACGTATGATACAGTCACATAAGATCATACTGCTTTGTTCAGACAAATGTATTCTCTTCAACAGAAAACATAAAAGTTCTGATAGAATAAATTCATGAAAACAGCGAGAAACCGAAATGAAAGATGATAATATCCAGAGAAACAGTATCAACTGGTTTCCGGGACACATGGCAAAAACCAGACGTCTCCTTAAAGAAAGTATTCCGCTTGTCGATATAGTGATTGAAATCCTTGACGCAAGGATACCGTTTTCATCGCACAACCCGGAAATTGAAAAAATCGCAGCCGCCAAACCCAAACTGCTTCTTCTCAACAAAGAGTCTCTTGCCGATCCGTCTGTTTCGGGCGCATGGTCCGATTATTATTCAAGACTGGGATACTGCTGTCTTTTTACAGATCTGATGACCGGAAAGGGCGTAAGAGAAATCCCGGTCAAGATAAAAGAGATTCTCTCTGACAAACTTTCCCGCTACAAAGAAAAAGGCATGGGCGGCAGACCTGTTAAGGCAATGGTCGTTGGTATACCCAATTCCGGGAAAAGCACGTTTATCAACAGAATGGCAGGTTTTTCAAAAACAAAAACAGAAAACCGACCCGGCGTCACAAGGGACAAGCAGTGGATTCCGACCGGCAAAGGTCTTGATCTGCTTGATACTCCGGGAGTTTTATGGCCGAAATTTGAAAATTCCGTTGTCGGAGAAAATCTGGCAATTACGGGTGCGATCAAAGACGACATACTTGATGCTGAAAATATTGCATGTATCCTGATTTCAAGACTCAGGAATACAGCCCCGGAAAAGCTTTCCGAAAGATACAGGCTCGGTGATTCTGCAACGGACCGCCGCCTTTCCGACTTTGAACTGCTTGAAGCCGTCGGAAAAAGCCGGGGATTTCTTTTATCAGGAGGTTCTGTGAACACCGAACGGGCAGCTCAAACCCTTATCGACGAATTCAGAAGCGGAAAGATCGGCAGAATAACGCTTGAACTTCCAACCGGATCCGGTCAGCAGTGATTTTTCCGGAACTATTTTCTTTAAACAGCTCCGCAGTCCTGCTTGAATATACGTTCCGGTAATTACGAAGATTCCGCACGCCGAGAATCCTTATCATCGGTCATCAGACGTAGCAGGTGCACAGTTCTGAAATATTGCTTACCCGCTTGATTTAAGAACGGTGCTTTCTGACTTACTCGGCACAAAGCATTGCTTGGTGCTTCGGCTCGTACAAGATTACAAATCTTCCGAAGCGCTTCTGACGTACGTGACTTGCCGGGTTTATAGTTACCCCACAGCTTACACCGTATTGTATATGTCTGCTTTTGTTTTCAAAGCGTTCCCCGGTATGCCGGCGCAACCGGGAAATCAAAGCCTTAACCGGCGCACCGAGGTGAATTTTTATGAAAAAAACCACAATACAGCTACTCAACTGGGAGCTTGAAAAAAGTTATTTTGACAGCGGCTTTTCGGTCATATGCGGAACTGATGAGGCAGGCAGGGGACCGCTTTGCGGTCCGGTAGTCGCCGCCGCATGCATACTGCCGCCGTTTCTTGAAATCCCGGGACTTAACGATTCAAAAAAACTCACAGAGAAAAAAAGAGAGGAACTATTCGGCATAATATCGGAAAAGGCACTGAGCTACGCCGTAGCCGAAATTTCAAACGAGGAAATAGACCGTCTGAATATTCTTAATGCTTCGCAAAAAGCGATGCGCATTGCGGTTTCTGAACTCACAATTCCTCCGGAGCTTGTTCTGGTTGACGGTAACATCGCAAGAGATTTCCCCTGTAAGGCCGTTACTGTGGTCAAAGGTGATTCAAAATCACCGAACATTGCGGCAGCTTCAATACTCGCAAAAGTGACAAGAGACCGTATCTGTATCAGGCTCAATGAGTTGTATCCACAGTACGGAATCGCCAAACACAAGGGATATCCGACAAAAGAGCATATGGATGCGGTACGCAAATACGGTCCCAGTCCGGTCCACAGACTTTCCTTTCTTGGTTTTCTTAACAATGAACAAAAAAAATGAGATCGGCCTGCTCGGAGAATCAGTCGCCTGTAACTACATAGCGGAGCTGGGATACACCATACTCGACAGAAATTACAGGTGCAGGGGCGGGGAGATCGACATAATAGCCGCTGACGGAAACGTAACCGTCTTTATAGAGGTAAAAACGAGAAGTTACCGATCGGACGGAAAATTCGGAAGCGCCAAAGACGCCGTCACCGTTTCTAAGCAGATAAAATTCACCGAAGCCGCCGGAAATTATCTGAAAATCCATCCGGAATGCACCAAATGCAGAATTGATGTTATAGAGGTCTACCTGAACAGCGGCAATCCTGTAATCAATCATATAAAAAGTTGCCGGTTCGCAAAAAAACGTTTTTAATGTCTTTCGCAGTCTCTGCTTTTTCAAAATAAACTGTTACACCAACAACATACAAAAGCCGCGGAGTTCAGATCCTGTTTGCCTTAACGGTGGAAGTTAAAACGGCATTGAATATAATCTGAACAATTGAACTAAATCACCGATAATGGGAAAGAATAAAAATGTCATACACGATATCACTGCAAAATAAAGTAATAAAAACGCTTGAACTTGACAAAATACTCTCTATGCTGGCTGACTGCACTTCAACGGAAGGCGGAAAAAATCTCGCTCTCCGTTTAATGCCGTCTGACGATATTTCAGATGTCAGAAAACGTTTAGAAGAAACAAAAGCGGCACTCTATCTGCTAAAACAAAAAAACAAGCCTTCATTCGGAGCTGTAAAGGACGTCAGCGCTTCAATTGAAAAAGCTGTAAAGCACGCTTCTCTTATGCCGCGTGAGCTTCTGGATATCGCTCAGATACTGAGAGTAAGCTCCAGCCTTTTAGATTACATCACAAACGATCCGGCATCTGAAACTGTTATTGACGTGATCTTCAAACGTCTCATTCCGAACAGATTCCTTGAAAACAAGATTTTCAGAGCAATTCCGGTGGATGACTTCATAGCTGACGAGGCAAGTCCGGCACTGGCTGATATAAGAAGACAGATCAGAAACGCGCAGTCTTCGCTGAGACGGATACTTTCAAATTATACTTCCGGCTCTAACGCCAGATATCTTCAAGAAAACATCGTAACAGTAAAAAACGGAAGATTCGTTATTCCTGTAAAGGCCGAATATAAAAACGAGATAAAAGGACTGCTGCACGACACTTCGCAAACCGGCGCAACCGTATTCATTGAGCCCTACGCCGTTGTTGAGGCAAACAATCTTCTCCGTGAACTCGAAGGCAGAGAGGATGCGGAAATACAGAGAATCCTTGCCGAGCTTTCTTCTGAATGCGCACAAAATGCCGATATTATTTCGCTTGATTATCTTAATATCACTCTCCTCGATTTTATTTTCGCAAAAGCTTCGTTTGCCACTAAGATCATGGCTTCTGCTCCCGACCTGAACGAAAACAAAAAGTTTTCGCTCAAAAACGCCAGACACCCTTTGCTGGACCCGGCTTCTGTCGTCCCGATTTCGGTTTCTCTGGGTTACGGGTTCGATACTCTTATAATTACAGGACCGAATACCGGAGGAAAAACCGTCGCTATAAAAACGATAGGCCTTTTTGCGCTTATGGCTCAGTGCGGACTTATGCTGCCGTGCGAACACGCCGACATCTGCATTTTCGACGAAATTCTCGCCGATATCGGTGACGAACAAAGCATAGAACAGTCTCTATCAACTTTTTCATCGCACATGGTAAATATACTTGAAATTCTGAATTCGGTCACGGGCAAAAGTCTTGTCCTGTTCGACGAGCTCGGATCAGGCACCGACCCTGTGGAAGGTGCAGCTATTGCCTGCTCTATCCTTGAAGAAATACGGTCATATAATGCTCTTTGCGCAGCTACTACTCACTATTCCGAACTGAAAGAGTATGCTGCCAAAACAGACCGTGTCGTCAACGCAGGCTGTGAATTCGACATCGAAACTCTACGTCCCACATACCGTCTTATCGTAGGAACTCCGGGTAAATCCAATGCGTTCGCCATCTCCGAAAAAATCGGTTTTCCGAAAGCTGTCATTGACAGAGCCAAAAGCTTTCTTACTCCCGAAAACAGAAACCTTGAAGATGTAATAGGAAGTCTCGACAAGGAAAGAATCGCTCTTGAAAAGGAACGCACCGAACTGAAAAAAGAAGCAGAACAGTTCAATGCTTTGAAAGAGTCCGAAGAAAAAAGGTTGCGTGAACTGAGAGAAAAAACCGAAAAGGAGGCAGCAGACATGCGCAGCAAAGCTGTAAGTATGATCGAAAGCGCCCGTGCCTCATCTGCATTCGTCTTCGAAAAACTCGACAAGCTACGCAGGGAAAATGAAAAAAACATAACCCGTGAGTTACTTGACAAAGCCAGAAATGAAATACGGCAATCACAGCTGTCCTCAGAAAACAATCTCTTGCCCTTTGTGGGAAACAAGGACAAAGATTACTCAGGCATTACCGAAGACCGTCCGGTCAGAAAAGGCGACCGTGTAATAATGCTGAATATAGGAAAAGCCGGTGTCGCAGTTACCGCGCCTGACAGAGAAGGTAAAATCACTGTCCGTGTCGGAATGGTGAACATCTCTACCAAAACCGACAATGTAAAACCGGTAAAAGCCGGCAGCATTGCCGGCACTAAAAATTCCGGAGCGGTAACTAAATCGCTGTCTCCGAAAGATTTCAGGATGGAAAAGGATGTAAGAGGACTGAACGGCGAAGAAGCGTGGGCGGTAATCGACAAATATTTTGATGACGCTTATCTTTCGGGCGTCTATTCGGTTACCGTACTTCACGGAAAAGGTACCGGGGCATTGCGGAAAGCCGTGTGGGAAAAGCTCAAAAAGGATCCGAGAGTCGCTTCCTTCCGAGCCGGAGCTTTCGGTGAAGGCGACTACGGAGTGACTGTTGTCGAACTGAAACACTGAGCGTCCGGTACAAAAGCATTTACTCAACTCACGTAAAGCTGTGAAAGTTTTATCACCAATTTTTTTCACCGATAAATTAAACCAAACATTCTCATTTCTTCTCCTTGCGGTGCAGAATAAATAAACAAGTAAATAACTAAACTTACGGTAAATAGTCTTAACAAATAGTCGGAAAATCGTACCACATCATATTTTTTTCTCTTGACCTTTTCGCCATTATATTATATAATGTAACCGTAGTACGGCAGTAATTCAATAATCTCTGCCGGGTCACGCACAGTCGTAAATCTTCTGCCTGCACAGTCGGCCTGCTGAGCTGAGAAAACGGTATTCTTATAATTTTTGCACCGTTTTATTTAAAACAGACCGTCTATCTTCTGACGGTTTAATAACAACAAAACATTTTTCTGAAAGGAAAATCAGTCATGGCAAAATTTGAACTAAGCGCGTTTACCGATGAATATTCAAACGATTTTTCCGCACAGATCGAAGGTATGCTCCTCAACGGTGTCAAATACACCGAAATCAGAGGTGTCAACGGCAAAAATATATCGGAAATTTCTTTGAAGGAGGCCGGAGAAATCAAAAAAATGCTCGACGATAACGGACTCGCCGTATGGTCTGTCGGCTCTCCCCTCGGAAAAATCAAATTAAATGACGACATAGATAAGCATATCGAACTGACAAAACATGTGTGTGAAATCGCAAATGTACTCGGAACACCGAGAATCAGAGTGTTTTCTTTTTACGTTCCGGATACCTCAGATATCAAGCCTTACAGCGGACAGGTATTCGATTACATGGGAAAAATGCTGAAAGCATCTGAACCTTACGGCGTAATTCTCTGTCACGAAAATGAAAAAGGTATCTACGGCGAAAAAACCGAAGGCGTGCTTGACATCATGCATCAGTTCGGCAACGGTTACAGATGTATTTTCGATCCGGCAAACTTCTTGCAGGCGGGAGTAACAACTTACCCTGACGCTTTTGAAAAGCTCAAAGATTACATTTATTACATGCATATAAAAGACTGCCGTGCCGACAAATCGATCGCTCCGGCGGGAAAGGGCGAAGGAAAGATACCGGAAATCCTGCGTGAACTTGACAAACGTTCAGACACCGTAGGTCTTACGGCTGAACCGCATCTGCGTGTATTTTACGGACTTGCCGCTCTAGACGAGTCAGGAAGCACTTCGGAGATCATAGACCAGTACCCGACAAGTCAGGCGGCGTTTAACGCGGCTGTTTCTGCTCTGAAATCAATTCTTTCGGATATGGGTAAATAAGCCTCTTTCCGAAAAAGATCCGGGTAAAATAAAGCTTGCCAAGGGTAGAATATAAAAGCGAAACGCGGTTTCGGCATATTGAAAGATAATGTCTGTTTAATGCGAGCCTGATGTCAGGCGAATATCTTGCAGACTTAAAGCCGGGTGTCAGGCGAAGGTCTTGCAGACTTAAAGCCGGGTGTCAGGCGAAGGTCTTGCAGACTTAAAGCCTGATGTCATGTGAATGTCTTGCCTCATCAAGCGGATTTCAGGTGTGCAGGCAATATAATTCCGATAATCGCAACGTCTGAGTAAAACATGACAAGTTTTTAATTTTAAGTATAGTATCTCACATCTGATAGACATTCGGATGTTTTATACACGGTCCGGTTACAAGCATAACCGTCACTTACCTTGAAAGAAAGGAATTATTCTATGGCAGAACTCAAAATGCTGGGCATAGATCTCGGCGCTACCAGCGGAAGAGGGATAATCGGCAGCTTTGACGGTAAAAAAATTTCCCTTGAAGAAATCCACCGCTTCGACGACACATCCTCTTACCTCGGCAAAACACTGAGCTGGAACATTTTCGATATTTTTGAAAATGTAAAAACTTCAATACGGCTTGCCGGCAAGGATATCAGAAGTATCGGTATCGACACCTGGGGAGTCGATTATGCCCTCATCGGCAAAGACGGCAGGATGGTTTCCACCCCCGTCAATTACCGTGATTCAAGAACTGACGACATTATAACCTATTCCTCGAAATTCATGAGCGAAAGCGAGCTTTACCGCGCTACCGGCATACAGATAATGAACTTCAATACCATTTATCAGCTTGTTGCCGACATCCGCGCAAATCCGTCACTGCCGGAATGTGCAGACGGGTTCCTGATGATGCCGGATCTTCTGAACTACCTGCTGACCGGAAACCGTTACAACGAGTACACAAACGCAACGACCGGTGCTCTGATCGATCCTGCAACCCGCGACTGGGCCTTTGATGTTATAAAAAAACACGGCATACCTGCACATATATTCGGAAAGCTGATACCGCCGGGAACGAAAGTCGGAAAACTCACTCAACAGATTAAATCCGAAGTAGGTGAAATCGACGCAGATGTCGTTTCTGTTGCATCGCATGATACCGCCTCGGCAATTCTTTCTGTACCCGCAAAGGGAGAAAATTTTGTTTACATAAGTTCAGGCACATGGTCGCTTATGGGAACTGAGCTGAAAGCTCCGCTCATTTCACCCGAGACCGAACTCAGCGGTATTACAAATGAAGGCGGTGCGGAAAATAAAATCTGTTTCCTCAAAAATATCATGGGACTTTGGATACATACAGAATGCCGCCGCGATTTTGCCAAAGTCGACGGTTACAAAACTTCGTATGACGACCTCGCCTCCATGGCTATGCAGAGCACTCCCATGCGTTCTGTAATCAACCCTGACGACGTGATATTCACTCCTCCCGGAAATATGACCGGAAGAATCGCAGAATATTGCAAGCGTACCGGTCAGCCGGTCCCCGAAACAAAAGGCGAGTTTGTTCGCTGCGTTTTCGACAGTCTTGCTCTGCGTTACCGTAAAACACTGCTTGATATCGAAAGCATAACGAAAATAAAGACTCCTTTCATAAACGTTATCGGAGGAGGCTCAAAGGAAACCTTCCTCTGTCAGCTTACTGCCGACTGTTGCGGCATTCCTGTATACGCTGGACCCGATGAAGCAACCGCTATCGGAAATATCGCCTGCCAGGCAATCGCCGCAGGCGAGATCGCGAACGTTGCACAGGCAAGGGAAATTATTTCCGAATCGTTCGGAGTCAGGTGCTTTACCCCTGACCTGACGTCTAAGAGCATTTGGGATGACGGTTACGAAAAATTTCTGAAACTCATCGACTGATGTTGCCTTTGGCTGAAATATAAACAATTTTTACGAGAGGTTATAAAATGAGCACTGAAAAAATGTACAGCTACGCAAAAGAAATCTATGCGAAATTCGGAGTGAATACTGATAAGGCGATCAAAAGGGCATCAGAAATTCCGGTTTCCATTCACTGCTGGCAGGGAGACGATGTCCATGGGTTTGAAAATCCGGACGGCGATCTGACAGGAGGAATACAGGTCACGGGAAACTACCCGGGAAAAGCAAGAAATATCGATGAGCTTCGCGCCGACTTTGAAAAAGCAGTTTCACTCATTCCGGGTAAAAAAAGAATCAACCTGCATTCGTTTTACCTTGACAGCTGCGGCGAAAAAGTCAGCCGTGAAAAAATCGCTCCAAAGCACTTCGATTCATGGATAGAGTGGGCAAAGGAAAAAAATCTCGGAATTGATTATAATCCATCGTGTTTTTCGCACCCTCTCAGCGCAGACGGAATGACGATAAGCCACCCCGACAAAAATATCCGTGACTTCTGGATAGAGCATTGCAAAGGCTCCCGCCGCGTCGCAGCTTACATAGGCGAAAAACTCGGAAACACCGTCATTACAAACTTCTGGATGCCGGACGGAATGAAGGATATCCCCGCCGACAGATACGGCGCTCGCCTGCGCATGAAAGAAGCGTACGACGAGATATTCAGAGAACCGATAAGTACCCAATACAATAAAGACGCTATTGAAAGCAAGGTTTTCGGAATCGGTGCAGAAAGCTTCACAGTCGGTTCGGGAGAATTCTGTCTCGGCTACGCCGCAAAAAACAATAAGCTTCTTACCCTCGACACCGGACATTTCCATCCGACCGAGTACGTGTCCGACAAGATATCATCAACTCTTCTGTTCCTTGACGAAATTCTTCTTCACGTTTCAAGACCGGTACGCTGGGATTCTGACCACGTTGTCATCTTTGACGATGAACTGAAAGCTATTGCGTCGGAAATAATACGCGGGAACTTTACCGAAAGAGTGCATATAGGTCTGGATTTCTTCGACGGTTCAATCAACCGCATTGCCGCGTGGGTCATCGGCACACGCGCAATGCAGAAAGCTCTGCTCTATGCACTACTTGAACCTTCTGATTTACTGCGTGATTTCGAAGTTCAGGGTGATTACACTTCAAGACTTGCACTGATGGAAGAGCTGAAAACCTTGCCGTTTGCAGCAGTTTTCGATATGTATTGCGAATCGCAGAATATTCCTGTCCGTGATACCTGGCTCAGTGAAGTTAAGGCTTATGAGAAGAACGTTCTTCTTAAAAGACAGTAAATCACGATGACAAAAGAACTGATTTTTTCACTCAACACCGTTTTACCGCTTATAATACTTATCGGAATCGGCTACATTATCAGGATCTCCGGAATTTTGAACGACATTTTTTTCACCGGAGCAGAAAAATTTGTCTTCAAAGTAGCCCTTCCGTGCAGTCTTTTTATGAGCGTTTACGGTGCAAACAGCGGAAAAACTTTTTCAAAATCGCTTATTATATTTTGCGTAACGGCGATAGCAGCGGTTTTTATACTTCCATGCCTTATCGTACCGCTTTTTATAAAAGAAAATCCGGTGCGCGGAGCCTTTATTCAAGGAACATACCGCTCAAATTTTGCAATTTTCGGACTGCCGCTGGCGGATAGATTATTCCCGGAAACCGGGAAAGCCGCCGCAAGTTCTGTCATGCCTTTTGCTATTCCGATGTTCAATATTTTTGCAGTTGTTATATTGAGTGTATTCGCTCCCGTTGAAAAAAAACAGTCTGTTTTCAGAACGCTCCGTAAATGCCTTTTCGGCATCGTAACAAATCCCCTCATCATAGGAATCGTCCTTGCTCTTCCGTTCATGATCTTCTCTGTGTCACTACCGGAACCTTTAACTGCAACTGTCTCTTACATAGGCGACATTGCCACGCCGCTCGCTTTGATATGTCTCGGCGCCACGCTTAACCTGAAAATCGGTAAAAACAAAATACTGCTCGCCCTGCTTGCCTCCGTTATAAAGGTTGCGGTCATCCCCACAGCCGTACTTGCCGTCGCTGTTGCACTCGGATACCGCTCCGTTGACCTTGGAATCATACTTATACTTTTCGGAAGTCCTACCGCAGTATCAAGCTACATTATGGCTAAAAATATGGGAAGCGATTCGGATCTCGCCGCTCAGATACTTGTAATGAGCACTGTTTTATGTTCTCTCACCCTCTTTATTGCTATTTTCCTGCTGGCTCATTTTTCCTACATTTCAGTTTACTGAAAAAACTGCGGGATAAACTGTTTCCCGGCTTTTTTTCAACTTTTCAATGTTTCAAAACTCGTAAGGAAATTTTATCGTTCCGAATGCTTTGAAGTTATTTTCCGGTAATCCGGATCTGTTTTGTTCAAGGCTTCTCCCTGCTATCTGTTAAAACGGATAAGAACGTTAATCATACACAGCTAATTTTCAATCTTTTAAGCACTTTCAGTGCAGAAAGTACAAACAATGATTTTAAAGTTTCCGGCAAACCGTCCCCGGAAAAAACAATCAAAGAAAAGAAAGGATAACCATCATGATCAATCTCGAAAAAGAAATCAGAGAACAGCCCGGCACCCTGTCAAAAATAAAAGAAAACTGTCTGGATATCGTCAAGAAAGTAGCCGATGAAGCAAAAAAAAGGGAGGTGCGATACGTCTATCTTTCCGCCAGGGGAACTTCTGACCACGCATGTATCTACGCGCAGTATTTGATCCAGACTTACATAGGACTTCCCTGTATGCTCGGTACACCTTCTGTTCTTACGAAATATGACGGAAAACTTTGCCTTAAAGACGCACTTGTTATAGGAGTTTCACAGTCCGGTGCAGCAGAAGACGTTCTTGCTGTCCTCAAACGCGCGAAAGAGTGCGGTGCCATGTCTGTCGGAATTACAAATACCCCCGGCTCTCTTGTCGCCGAAAACGCCGATTATCATATCTACCTCGGTGTTGGATATGAGCAGAGTATTGCTGCCACAAAAACATTTACGGCACAGCTTGCAGTCATGGCGCTTCTCTGCGCCTGCTGGAACAACAACGAGACTCTTCTTGCAGATTTTGACCGGCTCCCCGGACTAATTCAGGAGCTCCTTGATACTGTCCCCGAAAAAATCGCTCCTTTTGTAAATGACTTCAAG
>CALWJW010000049.1 GCA_944381095.1 uncultured Clostridia bacterium
TGGCTATGTTATTACAAAGCGTTGAGCGAGGGACCTGCCAGCGTGGTCGTACCGATAGATAAGCTGAGTATTGTCGTGACGGTAGTGTTCTCATACTTTGTTTTCGGTGAAAAACTCAGATTCAGGTCTGCGGTGGGACTTCTGATGATGATATTGGGTACTATGATCATGATAATCGGCGTATGAGTCTGAATTTATACTCGATACATAATATACAGAAAATGCTTGCGTTTGATAAGTCGGGAGTTTTAATTCAAACGGAAAACGGAAAAAGAAGATGAAAATTATAGTTCTGATGGAAGATGCTTCGGAAAATAAAGATTATTTATGTGAACACGGTTTATCTGTTTACGTGGAGACAGCAGACCGTAAAATTATCTTTGACACAGGGGCGAGTGGCAAATTTGCCGTGAATGCCGAAAAGAAGGGAATTGATCCCGCCAAAGCGGACACCGTGGTAATAAGTCACGGTCATTACGACCACACGGGAGGACTGCAATGTCTTATCGGGATAAACGGTCACGCTCCGATATATATACAGCGAAAAGCGACGGGGGAATTTTACAGTCTTAAAGATGAAGTTCCGAGGTATATCGGCATGGATAAAGATAAAAGTATTACAGACAGACTTGAATTTCTCGACGGAAACAAAGATTTAGGAGACAGGATGTTCATATTTACCGGAGTAAAAGGAAGAAGACTGCGGCAGAGAGGAAATGACTTACTTAAACTCAGGTTCGGGGAAGAGTATGTGCAGGATAATTTCGAACACGAACAGTATCTTTTTATTTCCGAAGGAAAGAAGCGTGTTCTTATCTCCGGTTGTGCGCATAACGGAATTGTCAACATACTTGACGAGTATAGAAAGCTCCGGGGAGAACAGCCGACCCACGTTATAAGCGGATTTCACACGATAAGAAAATGTTATTCCGGAGAAGACGACTTGCTGTTACGTCTGACAGCAGAGGAACTGAAAAAAACAAACGCTGTTTATTACACAGGACATTGCACGGGTGAGTATGCCATAAACATGATGAGAAAAATAATGGGTCCCCGGTTACAGACATTTCACAGCGGGGATGAAATCCTGATTTAAAATAATTCGGTAGATTTTTACTCTGACAGGCGATAACCTGCTGATCTGCCGCAGTAAACAGACGTTAATAACTGAAAAACAGCGAATATTAATGCAAGTTTTTAACTGAATATAAGGTAAAATAAAGTATAAAAGTCCGGAATGAGGTAAAATTTTCAAATAAAAGCATCGGAAGTTTTCATAAAAATCAAAATAGTTTTTGAAGGATAAAAGGGAGGAATAAGTAATGAATGAAACGGTAAAAACACTTATAACGAGGAAAAGTGCAAGAAGTTATAAGGCTCAGCACGTCGACAGGGGGCTGATTGAAGAGATAGTGCAGGCGGGACTTAACGCGCCGTCCGGCATGAACAGGCAGACGCCTCGCTTTGTCGTTGTAACAGACGACGCCACGGTAAAAAAGCTGTCAGATTTGAACGCCGCGGTCGGCGGAATGCCTTTCGATCCGTTTTACGGAGCAAAGGACGTGATTATCGTTCTGGCGAAAAAAGAAGGAACATACATATATGACGGAAGCCTTGCCATGGGTAATCTGCTTAACGCCGCGTGGTCGCTCGGTGTAGATTGCAGGTGGATACACAGGGCAAAGGAGGTATTTCAGGGCAAAGAGGGAAAAGAATTGCTGAAAAAATGGGGAATCAATGAAGAAGTCGAAGGCATAGGATTTTGTATTCTCGGATATGCAAAAGAGGAAAAGCCGAAGACTGAGATCAAAGAAGGACGTGTTTTTTACGTAACGGGTACATGTGAATGAATCTTTGGTATTAAAAGTGAAATTACGTAGGGTTGTTGATTTTTTATAATTTTTATAAAAGTATAAGTTTGACCGGTCATTTAATTGTATTCAAAAGTGTCGGGTGCTGACAAATCACCGTTGCAATATTTCGTAATAATCAAGTACAGACAATCGATCTGCAATCTTAAAACAATTCGAAAACTCAGATATAAAAAAGGCACACCTTTTACGTTAAGGAGTGCCTTTTTTATAGATACAGTCATAAAGCTTCATCAAGTCCCAGCATTTCGGAAACGGTGATGAAACGATAGCCTTTGGAAATAAGACAAGGTAATATAGTTTCAAGAATCTCCGGAGTATCGGAATTATTCGATATAAAATCATGGAAAAGTATGATAGAACCGCTGCCGGCGCCTGATTTTATTTCCCTTATTATATCGTTTTTATTCCGGTGAGCCCAGTCTCTTGTATCTATATTCCAGACAATAGTCTTATAATCGAGAGCCTTTGTCATCAGTACCGCCGATTTGCTGCAATAGCCGGTAGGAGGTCTGAATAGTTTTGTTTTTTCTCCCGTAAGAGAATAGACTATATTCTCTGTTTTTAAAATTTCGGTTTTCAGTTTTTCGCTGTTTGAATTGGTTTCGGCAAGATGACTGTACGTGTGATTCCCGATTTCGTGACCCTCAAAAGCAATCCTTTTAATAACGTCGGGGTACAGCTCCGCATTCTTTCCTATCACAAAAAAAGTAGCTTTCGCATCGTATTCGGAAAGAATATCGAGGATTTTATTTGTAAGGACCGGATGAGGTCCGTCGTCAAAAGTAAGCGCGATTACTTTTTCGGTAGTTCTTACTTCCGCGTAAACACCGTCGTTCCTTCCGAAACTGAGCCAAACCTGTTCTGTTGCCGGCATATTTTCACCCACACCGAAAACTCCGGAAACTCCTGCAAAGGTCAGCAGCAAACAGATTATTTTCGTTAGCATATCAGATATTTATCTCGTTAAGAGAACCGAATCTGTACCCTTGGTTTTCCAGAGTGGTAAGAACAGAGTCAAGTATTTCGGCGTTTGTTCCGGAAGTGGGGTGCAGGAGCATTATTTCACCGGGATGGACATTGTCCAGTATTTTTTTGATCGCATCAGACGCGGAAGGCTGGCGGTTGTTGTCCCAGTCGGCGTAAGCGAAGCTCCAGAATACAGTTTTGTAGCCGAGTTCCTTGGCGAAGGCGAGGTTTTGTTTACTGAACTTTCCCTCCGGAGGTCTGTAAAATTTTGCGCACTCAAATCCGCATTTCTCTTTGATCAGGTCGGAAAGTGAAGAAAGCTGTAAATCGAATTTTGCTTTATCCGTAAGCTTAGTCATATCGGGGTGACTTTTGGTATGGTTGCAGACAAGATGACCCTCTTCGTGCATTCGGATAACAAGATCGGTATTCCGTTTGACCAGATTTTCAAGCACAAAAAATGCACCTGTTGCTTTATGCTTCTTTAAAGTGTTCAGAATTCTTTCTATATTGCCGTTTTCATATCCGGCGTCAAAGGTAAGATATATGACTTTATCGCCTTTTTCTGCGGCAGTTTTATCGCCGTAAAACGCATCGTAATCTTCAAGGAAATCAAACTGTTTTTCAGCCGCCGGCAGAGTGTTTGTCGAATTTCTTTTAACGTACCAGCTGAAAGCAGTGTTGTCGCCCGCTGCAAAAACAGAGTTGCTGAGAGTAAAAACGGAAGTCAGCGCTATTACGGCAGCCACAGTAGTACTTAGTAATTTTTTCATCTCTGATATTCTCCTTTCATAAGTGTCAAATATATTTTCTGCCGAAAAGCCGCAACTAAACCATGAAATAAATGGTTAACATAAAATTACGGCAATTTTTCGTTAGTTTTCAGAAAACCGTCACATTAGAAAGGTAAGATAATCTCAGAAAAAGGGAAGCGCATAGCGGAAAAAGGAAAAGAACAAGCTTGCCGGAAAATTTTACTTATCATTACATGACAATAGCAGCAAAACGGAAGCTCGTTATGTTTAAGTAAGAAGATCGCAGAAAGGAGAGGTATTATGAACGGAGATAACAATAATTTCGATAAGGAAAAACAGCAGCAGACAGAAGAGAATAAGGAGCACAATACTCAACAGTATACTGAACAGAATACTGAAAAACAGGATTATTACCAAACAGGAGGAAATAATCCGTATGGCTCAGGGAGCTTTGATTCCAGGTACCAGTATCCGTCCGGGAATCAATATATTCCGCCGTATCAGAACAATGCAAGCAAAGATAAGCCGTCAAAGGCCCCGGTGCTGATACTGAGTACGCTGTTCGTACTGTTTGCAGTTGCAGTGGCATCGGTTCTCGGAGTATTTTATTTCAAATACATCAGTCCGCTGACCGATGGGGATGAGACGGAAAAAGAAGAAGGTATTGAGGGTGCAGTAGGCTCCGGCGGAGAAGAGAACGGGGACATAATTGATTCCTCATCGCTTGACGGTATATTGCAGTCCGATTTCAGTATAACTCAGGCGCAGACGCCGGGGACCGAGTACGGAAAACTCGAGGATGCTGTTGAAGCCGTGGAGAACAGCGTGGTGGCTATAACGACGTTTTCGGATACTACCGGAAGCAGCGGCGCCGGATCCGGAGTTATAATCGCGAAAATGTCGAACGGGAAGGGTTATTATATAATAACCAACAATCATGTTGTAGAAGATGCAACAGAGATTACAGTGAAACTTCACGACGGAACGAAATATCTGGCATATGAGAGCGTGCTCAGAGACGAGCAGACAGACCTTGCGATAATCGCGATAGCGGAGACAAAAGAACTTACGGTTGCAAAGGTCGGTTCATCAGAAGCTTTGAGAACAGGTCAGGATATATTTGTTATAGGAAATCCTCTCGGAACACTCGGCGGAACAGTGACGAACGGGATCGTTTCGGCAGAAGCGGTGAATATTCTTGTTTCAGATCATTATATGCAGCTGATTCAGACGAATGCGGCTATAAATCCGGGAAATTCCGGTGGCGGTATGTTCAATATGTCGGGTGAGCTTGTAGGAATAGTCAATGCGAAATATTCATCAGTTTCAGTCGAAGGTATAGGATTTGCTATCCCGATCGATACAGCAGTGCCGATAGCCGAACAGATGGTTTCAAAGGGTTATATAGAAGGAAGACATAATCTCGGAATTGAGGTTGAATACGGAACCCAGAGCTTTATTTCCGGAAACTGGATAACATCGGTAGACAGTGATTCAGCCCTGTATAAGGCTGGATTTGAGTTCAACAAGAATTTTTACTACAAAATAAACAGCATAAACGGAAAGACTTTCACCTCAACTTCGGAAATAAACGAGTATATAGATAACCTGAGGGCAGGCGACAGCGTTACGATTGAAATAACCGAATATGTTCTTTCGGGAGGATTCATGGGTTACAATCTGGTTGAAAATAAAACCGTCACGCTGACGTTTGTACTTGAACAACGATATATAATTCGGAATAACTCTGATTAAGTGATGTAAGGAGGGGATAAAACGGAATAAAAAAAGCGGTGCGCCGTTTTAAACGGCGTACCGCTTTTTTTATTTTTCAAATTACATTGTGATAAGGAAAAATCTGAGGGTGAAGAGAACGGCGATGATAGTCACAGCGATATCTTTTTTACCGTATCTGCCGGTTACAGCAGTTATGATGGTGTAGGCGATAGCTCCGATCGCGATACCGTTTGAAATAGAATATGTAAGAGGCATCATGATGAGAGCGAGGAATGCAGGAACTGCGGCAGTAATGTCGTTCATATCAACCTTAGCAAAGCTTTTGAGCATAAGCACGCCGACGTAAACGAGAGCCGGAGCGGTCGCACAAGAAGGTACGAGTGCCGCAAAAGGAGCAAGGAACAGACAAACGAGGAAACATCCGGAAGTCACGAGTGAAGCAAGACCGGTTCTTCCTCCGGCAGCAACACCGGAAGCACTTTCAACGAAAGTGGTACAGGTAGAAGTACCGAGAAGAGCACCGGCAACGGTAGCAACCGAGTCGGAAGTCATAGCCTTGTCCATGTCGATAGGGTCGCCGTTTTCATCCAGCATATCAGCCTGCGAAGCGGTACCGTAGAGGGTACCGATGGTGTCGAACATATCGACGAGGCAGAAAGTGATTACCAAAACGATAGCGTTGACGACAGCACCGATTCCGCCTGAGAAAATCCCGAAGCCCTTGAAAGCGGAAACTATTCCGATTTCTCCGAAGTCTTTGAAGGACTGTCCGATCTGACCGAGGTCAAATGAAGGAACGGTGAGTGTGGATACATAGTATACAACTGTTATTGCGGCGATCGAAATAATGACGCTTCCCTTGACCTTCTTTTTTTCAAGCACGGCGATGAGGAAAAGTCCGAGGAGAGCGAAGACCACAGGAGCGATCGCTTTCCAGCCTTCGAAAAAGGTTTTTCCGGAAATAGCGCCATGGAAGTCAAAAAACTGAACGAATGTGTGCTGATTTGCCTGAATGATACCGGCATTTTTGAAACCAATGAGAGCGATGAAAAGACCGATACCTGCGGGAACCGCTTTTTTCAGACAGTCCGGAAGAGCCTTTGCAACATAAGCTCTTGCGCCTGTGACAGAAAGCAGAAGGAAGACGATACCGGAGATAAGTATCACACAAAGCCCCTGATGGTATCCTTCAATTGGGTTTACCATATTCGGGAGGATAAACGCCACAAAGAAGAATGAGTTAAGACCCATTCCACACGCCTGAGCGTAGGGGAGTCTTGCATACAATGCGTAAAGCATTGTGCCGACGATGGCGGCGAGAATTGACGCGACGTAAACTGCGTTCCAGATCTTACCGAAATCACCGTCAGTTGAGAAGCCGGTGATCTGATTAGGATTTGTCACAACGATGTAAGCCATTGCGAAGAACGTGGTAAGACCGGCAATTATCTCGGTCTTTACGTTGGAATTACGTTCTTTGATCTTGAAAAATCTGCTGAACTTGCTTTCGGTTTCCGTCTCCGTCTGAACCTGATTTGAATTGTCCATTTTCAGAATCCTTTCTTATTTTGATAATCTGCACTTAACAGTATGTGCAAACACTGTCTTTAATTATATCATATGTTAACGTAAAAATCAAGTATTTTTACAAATTAAACATTTTTTGTGCATTTTCCGACAACAGATAAGAAAGTAATGGACTAGAATTGTTAATATTTAAATTGTAAACGGGGAGTACATTAAAAAATCGAATAGTCAGAGATTATCAAGAGAGGCAAAAAATTCGGCGCCGTGCAGCATTGCGTCTGTATCAAATCTGACCTTGGGGTGGTGCAGAGGGTAAATATAACCGTCTGACGGTTTGCCTGCGCAGAGAGCGACCATTACCGAAGGCACCTTTCTGCTGATATATGCGAAGTCCTCCGAGCCTGCCGAAACCGAAGTCTGACCCTTCTTTTCGGAAATTCTGATAAGGTCTGCCGCACGAAGCACCTTGGTTTCTGTTAAATGTCCGGATGCTGTTTTGAAAATTTTTTCAGAAAGATCGGCGTCGTTGAGAAGCGAGGGACACGAATATTCAAAAACAGTTTCGCAAGATACACCGAAAGTTTTAGCTATTCCGGCGCTGATCTCTTTAAGGCGTTTTTTCATAAGTGCTCTTGAACTTTCACTGTAAGCCCGGAGAGTTCCGGCAAATTCGGCAGTATCAGGAATAACATTTCCTGTATTCCCGGCGTTCAGCATACCGACAGTCAATACTGCTCTGTCGCTGATACTCAGTTCTTTTGCCCTTATTTCATCCAGTGCCGTTATTATTTTGCAGGCAACTGCAAGGGGATCTTTACCTTTTTCCGGCATCGAACCGTGACAACCCTTGCCGGACAGCCTGATTTTGAAATGATCGGCGCCGGGGGCGCTGACTCCGGGGCTTGAAATGACTATCGTTCCGGCAGGCAGCTCGATCCCAACCAGACAATGAAGCATTACGGCGCAGTCAACCTCGGGATTTTCGAGTACTCCGGCTTTGATGACATCTTCAGCGCCTTCAAGGGTCTCTTCGGCAGGCTGAAACAGAAGCTTGAATCGGTTTTTCAGCTGACTTTCCCTGCGTTTAAGAAGCATTGCCGCGCCGAGAAGGACTGAGGTGTGCATATCGTGACCGCAAGCGTGCATGTTTCCGTTTTCCGATCTGAAATCGATATCGCTTTCCTCTGTTATAGGAAGGGCGTCCATGTCGGCACGAAGTAGGATACATCTTTCAGATTCCGGATTTCCGAGAGTCGCCGTTATACCGGCTTTACCGCAATCTGAATATTTGATGTTGAGTTTATCCAGCCTCTTTTTTACGTACGAAATAGTTTTGCTGAGGCAAAATCCGGTTTCCGGGATCTTGTGAAGCTGTTTGTAATCAGTAAGCAGTCTGTTTGCAAGCGCACGGTTTGACATAATTATTCTCCGAATCTGTGTTGTTTTGAAAATAGTATCTGTCGGATTACCGGTATTATGCCAAAAGATTTATTTTTTCAGCCGTTCGGGAAAATATTATTGCCGGCGCAAAAAAGCGCCGTCAGGAAACGGCGCTTTGCTGCTTTACGATTCTGTCTTTATACTTTTAAGGACAGAACAGGACGGAAATCAGAGATAATATATCAGACTGACTCCCGTTTAAGGTAAAACCGGATACACTTACGGAAAAAGAACGTCTTAATAAAATACAATAATTAGCATTATACAGTTTAAGGTTGAAAATATACTAAAAATTATGTTTGATTAAAACCGCTATTCCCATGGAAGGGAGGCGGAAGCAAAATTTACCCTGACCATCAGGTTCGGCGGGAGTATTACTGAAATATTCGGTAAAGGGAGTTTCGCTTGTCAGTAATTTATCATTTCCGGCATTTGCGGCAAAATAAACTTTTCCGCGTCTGAAAAAAAACAGTGATTCTGAGGAGCAGAGAATTTCAAAGTCCCCGTCGGCAAAACAGGAAAATTCACTACGCATGACGCCGAGTTTCCGGAAGAATCTCAAAGACTCTGTGCAGATTTTGTTTTCCGGGAACGGCAGCCGGTTGAATGGGTCACGACCGCCCTCCATACCGACTTCGTCTCCGTAATACACGCAAGGGATTCCGGGAAGTGTATACAAGATAAAAGCGGCGATTTTCAGGAGAGCGAACGCTCTTTCACGTTGTTCGCCGTCAAGCCTGAAAACAGCAAGTTCGGCGTTTGACATATTTCCGGTACCGGCATCGGC
The DNA here is from genome assembly GCA_944381095.1 of uncultured Clostridia bacterium. Taxonomy (GTDB): domain Bacteria; phylum Bacillota; class Clostridia; order Oscillospirales; family CAG-272; genus SIG673. Next base: position 9,087 of record CALWJW010000049.1, read on the forward strand.
AAGAACTGTAAGAATTCTTTCGGTGTCATGAGTTCCGAGAATGTTCATCAGTACATCCGAAACCTGTTTCGGGTAGTGAAGATACAGTGAAATAACGCGTTCGGAAAAAGCCTCGGCGTCCTTGCTCAGCATAAAATCGATTATGGCGTTTTTCAAAGGATAGTTCATAACCGAATCAAGTTGTTTTCCCTGAAAATAACTTCTTCTGGAACCGTAAGCGATTTTGTCAGATGCGTCTTCCCAGACCTCACCGATTATCAGAGGATCTTTGCAACATTTACGGGAGATTTTTCTCAGATCTGAAAGGAATCTGTCAGAGAGCTCGTCGGCAACATCGAGTCTGAATCCGTCTGCACCCAGACTCAGATAATGAGCGACTACCCCGTTTTCGCCGCAGATGAAGTTTCTGAATGATTCGGAATTCTTCTTTATTGAAGGGAGAATTTTCACGCCCCACCAGCATTCGTAATCATCCGGGAATTTTCTGAAAGTATACCAATCATGGTAAACGGAATCTTTGCTTTGGTAAGCACCGGTTCCGGGATAGTTTCCGTATTTGTTGAAGTAAATGCTGTCATCTCCGGTGTGATTGAATACTCCGTCAAGAATCAGGAACATACCGCGTTTTTTCAGCTCCGTGATTAGTTCCGTCAGGGCGTCGTTGCCGCCGAACATCGGGTCGACATTCAGATAATCCGCCGTATCGTATTTATGGTTTGAAAAAGCTTCAAAGATCGGATTCAGATAGATAATGTTGACGCCGAGAGATTGCAGATAGTCAAGCTTTTCGATGATACCGTAGAGAGAACCGCCGAAAAAGCAATTGTTCAAAAGCGGATCACCCGGCTTTTCAGGATAGTCCGGAATGCCGTTTTCCCAGTTCTCATACAGCACGGCGGATTTTTTTACCGGAAGCGTATGTTTTTTGCTTTTTGCAAATCTGTCGCAGAATATCTGATACATCACGCCGCCCTTGAATTTATCCGGCGTTCGGAAATTTTTTTCATATACTGTGACGTTCATAGTGTCACGGTTATCTGCGAACCTGAATAAATCAGTTCCGTTTACCGACGAAAACGGACATTTGATGAAATAAAGTCCGCTTTTTGCAAACCGGTATTCAAAATAATAAATATCGTATCCGTCCTGAAAGGAAATCCATTTGCATTCAGGCGAGTTCACGTCACCGTCAGCTGCCGGAATGATCTGCGGGTGAGGAGAGCAGACTCCGGTTTTTCTTGAAAAGTAAAAATAAAACTTACAAAGCGAATTTTTCTTAAAAGCAAAGCAGTCGGTATTTTTATCGTCCTGTAAAACTCTGTGTGCGAATAATTTGTCTCTGCAAAAAAAAGTCATAAGATGTTTTCCGTATATAAAGTTTGTAAATTTCGGGTTGAAAGTAAAATACAGATGTGCAATATGTAATAATGCTGACGCAGAAAGTCAGTGTTGAAAGAAAAGATAAACAAGGAAAAAAGCTCGGGAATCTGATCGTTTAAAGCAGTCATTATAAAATATGAAGTCGACCGGTAAAAGTTATCCGTATCACATATGGATGTAAAAAATTTCTCGGAATTCAGATCAGAAAAAATAAACTGAATTAAAATAAAGTTTCAATGATCTGAAAAATGAAATAAAAATGAAAGAAGCATATGAAACTGTCGGCCCCTGATCAGCCTTTAAAGGTGATCAGTCTGATAAAAACCGATCAAAAAAGTAATCCCGACATATTATCCCTGCGGCTGTGAATGGACGCTTACGGTATCGCCGTACACTTCTCAACAGCGTACCTGTTTTCGGCGGTCATAATCGATTATTACAGTTAAGCGCAAAATACGCAAACATAGAAATGCTTACATCTGCTTTTTTGCGCGGATGAAAATATTCAGACAACTGCTGTGTATAAAACAAACGCTGTCCCGCGACGCCTGTCAGCGCGCGGGACCGTGCGGGAAACTGCAAACCATTTTTCAGTTAATTGGTTTAATGTGCCAGATGTTGTCGGCGTAGTCCCTGATCGCTCTGTCTGCTGCAAAAAATCCGGCTTTTGAAATATTTATCAGCGATTTTCTGTACCAGGATTTGCGGTCGGCGTAATCTTTCAACATATTTTCGTGAACGTTGAAGAAGTCGTCGAATTCCGCAAGACACATATAGGGGTCAGCGACGCCGTTGTTACCGACGATAAGATAATGAAGAATATCAGTAAAAGAATTACCTCCGAGTCCTATCGAAAGACGGTCGACAGCTTTTTTGATACGGTCATTTGTCCTGTAATAGTCAGAAGCCCGGTAACCCCTCTTCCAGAGTTCCTCCACCTCCGACGATGTGAGGCCGAAAATGTAGATGTTTTCGTCACCGAGCAACTGATGCATTTCAACGTTTGCTCCGTCTAGTGTTCCACAGGTCAAAGCACCGTTTATCATGAATTTCATGTTTGACGTGCCTGATGCTTCCTTGCCGGCAAGTGAGATCTGTTCGCTGATGTCGGCGGAAGGAATAAGAACCTCAGCCATTGTTACATTGTATTCTTCCATGAAAACCACGCGGATCTTTTCTCTGATTTTAGCGTTGTTTTCAATTTCTTTGGCAAGTGACCAGATGAGTCTGATTATCTTTTTTGCCATATCGTAGCCGGGCGCGGCCTTTGCGCCGAAAATAAACGTCTGGGGAGGAATATCAAGCCCGGGATTTTCAAGCAGGTCATTGTACAGACTGATGATTCTCAGAGCATTAAGAAGCTGTCTCTTATACTCGTGCAGTCGTTTTATCTGAACGTCGTAAACCGAAGAAGGATCAATTACAGCACCGGTTTTGTCTTTGACAAATGAGGCAAACCGAATCTTGTTTTTCAGCTTGATTTCTTCGAGCTGAGCAAGTACCTCGCTGTCGTTTTCGTATTTAAGGAAGTCGGCGAGCTTTTCAGGATTCTTTCTGTACCCTGTACCGATAGTACTGTCGAGCAGAGAGGCAAGTAGCGGATTTGAGTAACAAAGCCAGCGCCTATGTGCAATACCGTTCGTGACGTTGCGGAATTTATCGGGGTCTTTTTTATAAAAATTGCTGAAAATGCTGTTTACCAGTATGTCTGTATGCAGTCTGGAAACTCCGTTCACAGTATGGGAACCGACGACGCAAAGGTTAGCCATTCTGACCTTGTTGTCTGCCACAATTGCCATTTTGGAGATTCTATCCCAGTCGCCGGGGTACAGATTCCACAGGTCGGCGCAAAAACGTCTGTTGATTTCCAGTATTATCTGATGAATTCTCGGAAGTCGGAAGCTGACGAGATCTTCCTTCCACTCTTCAAGAGCTTCCGGCATAACGGTGTGGTTTGTGTATGAGAAAATTCTGACCACAGTGTTCCAAGCTCTTTCCCATGAGTAAGAGTAAATATCCATGAGAAGACGCATCATTTCCGGTATGCAAAGCGTGGGATGAGTATCGTTGAGATGGATAGCGACTTTACTGGCGAAATTATCCATTGTACCGTACGCCGCAAGGTGATCGGCGATAATTGATTGCAGAGACGCTGAGCAAAGGAAGTACTGCTGATTAAGTCTCAGAAGCTTACCCTCATCATGATTGTCGGACGGGTACAGCACCTTAGAGATGATCTCGGTATTGGTATTCTGTTCCATAGCCTTCATAAACTGACCTTGCGAAAACAAAGACATATTGAAGTTTGTAACCGCCTGAGCTTTCCAGAGTCTGAGATAATTACATGCTTCGGTATCCGCTCCTGAAATCATAAAGTCGTACGGAACGGCGCGGACTTCCTCGCAGTTCTCATAGGAGACGTCGAGCTTGCCGTTGTTCCATGATTCTTTAAGAGTACCGCCGAATCTGACTGTGAAAGCTTTATCAGGTCTCGGTACAAGCCAGCATTCTCCGGACGGAAGCCAGTCATCCGGCAGCTCGACCTGCATACCGTCTATTATTTTTTGTCTGAACAATCCGTATTCATAGCATATTGAAAAACCGACGGCAGAGTAACCGAGTGTTGTGAGCGAATCCATATAGCAAGCTGCGAGACGTCCGAGACCTCCGTTCCCGAGCCCCGCGTCCGATTCTTCTCCGTAGACCGTGTCAAGATCGAAGCCGAAGTCTGCAAGAACTGATCTGTAATCTGATTCAAGTCCGAGATTGCAGAGATTATTTTTCAGAGAGCGGCCTAAGAGGAACTCCATGCACATGTAATAAACGCGTTTCGGATGGTTTTTTTTCTGGTAATTATGCTGTTCGGCGCGCTTACGCAGGAGAATATCCTTAACCGTCAGAACCACCGCATGATAAATCTGCTCTCCGGAGGCTTCCTTGGGCACGATGCCGTAATACTTTTTCAGCTTATTTTCTATTTCTTCGCGGATCATTTCAGGTGTAGGATGATCTGAGCCTGTTGTGATCGAGGAACGTCCGCGGCTGACCTGACCTGTCATTTTCGTCTTTGCCGACGATGTCACATTTCTTTTTTGTCTGACGGAAGAACCGGCTGTCTTTGTCGTTTTTTTGTTTTTGGCTGTATTTGGCATGAAACTTTTAACCTGTCCTTTCAGTTTTTGCGATTATTTGTCAAGGTTTATAACCTCTGAATAAAGATCAACGTATGCATTCGCAGAAACATTCCAGGAAAAATCGATCTTCATTATTTTTTCGCATAATTTTTTCCATTTATCTTTGTAATCTTTATAGAGCCCGACTGCTTTTCTTACTGTATAAAGCATATCGTGCGCATTGTAATTTCTGAACGTAAATCCGTTACCCTCTTCGGTTTCGTCGTTGTAATATTTGATAGTGTCGTAGAGTCCGCCTGTTTCACGCACGACAGGCACCGCTCCGTATCTCGAAGCGATCATCTGTGCCAGACCACAGGGCTCGCTTTTCGACGGCATAAGGAAAATATCTGCCGCCGCATAAATTTTCTTCGACAGATTCTTGTCGTAAGCGATTATGCAACGCGCCTTATCTCTGTGTCTTTCTTCGAGATTGCGGAAGAAATTTTCAAAACCCGGATCGCCGGTGCCCAGCAAAACAAACTGTACGTCATCACTCAGCAGCTCGTCTATAACTCTGATGACGAGATCAAGACCTTTGTGAGAAGTAAGCCTTGATATCATGGCGATGATCGGAACGTCGTCGCGAACCGGCAGGTCAAGTTGTTTTTGGAGAGGTGCTTTGTTTTTTACTTTTCCGGAAAGAGAACGGTAATTTTTGAAGATATCGGGGTCTGTGAGAGGGTTGTAATAATCACAGTCTATTCCGTTTATGATACCGGTGGTTTTGAATGAATACTGATTTATGATGTGATGAAGTCCTGCCGAATATTCCGGAACCGATATTTCTTTTGCGTAAGTCGGGCTGACGGTTGTCAGTCTGTCGCAGCAGACAATGGCGCCTTTGGTCAGGTTTATCGCCCCGTTGTAATCGACGATAGAAGCGTATTCGCTTGAAAGGTCAAAAACATCTCCGAGTATATAAGGGTCATAAACGCCCTGATATTCGATATTGTGGATAGAGTGGACCACTCTTATCGGGCGGTAATTATAGTTTTCCTTGCGGTAGAT
>CALWJW010000050.1 GCA_944381095.1 uncultured Clostridia bacterium
CTCCTTTAATTTGAAAGTGAATAATATCCGTTTACCATTATGTAAACTTGTCCCAAAACCTTATCGGTTTTGCTTATTGTGTTACCCATTCTATCTTCGGCTTCAACGTATATGTAGTAGTTTCTGCCCGTTTGGCTTCCACTACAACGGTATCCACCACTACTTGAAGGTTTATTTTGGTCAATTTTCGCTAAGTTTAAGAAAGAGTGGTATGTGATATTTCTCGGAACTTCAATGGTTGCGATTTCTTTATACGTTTCTTTTTCTGACTTGATAGAAGTTACTCTACCCGCAATCATTTTAGATTCCACGTGTTTTTCACCTATGAGAAGATGCACATAATAGATAGCTGCATCTTCAACTTTATCCCAATATGCCATTATTCCATTTAACAATGGTTCACAAGTTAATTCCATCTTTTTACTCTTGGGTTCTTCTTTAATAATTTCTTTTTCCTCGACTGTAAGGGGTTCTTTTGCTTGTACGGATTGAGCATTTGACGTTATAGCAGCAGGTTTTTCTATCGGCTTTACATCACGCAATCCCAAAGCTCTCAACTTCGTCTTGTCAATACGCATATTGCTTACAGCAAACGGTCTTAAAGATTGAATTCTAACCGGTATATACCAGCCCACCATCTTTTTATGTTTTTGCTTTATCCCGTCTTTAATTTCTCCGGCAGGCAATAGAAGTTCCTTTTCTTCGACCTTAACCATTAAGCCTTCCGAGCGATATTCTTTTATTTCTGCTAAATATACTTCACCACGTTTCATATAGCCACCTCTTAAAACCACTTCGGTTCGCCTTTGGAAGTTTCAACGTCAATACCTCTCGATTGAGCTACGACCTCGCCTGACCTATTTTCTGCTACAACGACGATAATATGTCCATTTACTATTAAATCGTTGATGCTTAAGAAATGTTCGTTTCTATCAACTTCATAATCTTTCAAGAAATAAACCTTTCTTCTGTTTTCAGTATTTACATATCTATATAACTTAACTACATATCTTGCCGCATTCTCGATAGGTTGCCACATAACATTGATTAAGTTATGCTCCTGATTTCTCTGCATAACGGGTTGCAAAGCTAATTCGTTCAAAGTCTTGTTGAATTGTAATAATTCACTTTTATACTCCAATGGAATATAAACAAACCTTTTGTCGCCAATCGTTATGTCTTGTTCCGCACCGTTAGCAAAAACAATTCTGCAAACAGTGTTAGACTGTTTGTTGGGATAATCATAAACCTCAACAACCTCACAAACACCCTGCCCAATGTAATAATATTTTTGACCTTTTTGCAAGTCCATTAAAGTGGGCATCACATAGGCTTTTACTTGGTCTTTTGTTGCCCATACGGTTATATCTTGCAATTCCTCTTTTTTAGATATAATGAATGTTTTCTTTTTACTTTGAGTAGATGAGTTTCCATTAATATCTACATAAACCGTTTGATAATTAACCACTACGTTATACTTTATGTTAGATATTTTTTTAGCCCTATCTAATCTTATTGGATTTGGTGCTCCACCGTAATAATAGTTTTGCTGTGTCTCAGATTTGTGTCTATAAAACTTTAAGTCGAATAATGTTTCAAGAGAATATTCATAAACTCTATATAAATCTACGCTTCTTTTTCGTGTATCAGGATTATAGTTTGCGTACACATTTTGCAATTGTCTTCCATCTTCATCTATGGGGAAGCATTGCAAACTTACGCTTGTTGCTAAACCAAATTCTTCGGAATAAAAAGCAGAATATCCCTCACGGTTTATAACTTTTATAATTTCCCAATTATTCATAGATTCTCCACGTGTATCAATTTCTTTAAGTGGTGTGCTTTCTTTGTGGCTATAAACAACATCACCCGGCATAGCAACTATTCCCATTAGTTTTTCCCTCCAAACTTTCTATACTTTTCAAAAATATCCAAGTAATCAATAAATTCTTTTATTTCAGCTGTACTTGCCCCATTTGTAATAGAAGCTACTTTATCAAGCAACACGGTTCTCGTAAACTCATCTATATCTTTTAATCCTTGCACCATAGCTAATTGTCTTTGCAAAGCCGCATTTTCCTTTGCAAGGCGCTCGTTTGTGGCTTCAAGCTCTTCTATGGATGCCAAAGATTCTTTTTGTTCCTGAACACTACCTTTTAAGATACTTGAAATACGATTAACGTATTTTGCCAAAATATCAGGATCAGACTCGTCCAATACAAGAATAAGTTCTTCTTCTGTTTCTTTACCAAATAGATAAAATATTTTGTATTGTTTATCTTTGGGAATATCAGAGAAGTTTTCAAGGTTTCTATAATTATAGATAGTGGCTTTTGAAATTTCCAAATATTTAATTAAATCAGCCACTTTAATAGAGAATTTTGTAACAAGTCTTTCAAATAATTTTGTAGTCATAATACACCTTCCAATCCTTTGATGACTCAATTATACTCCTTTAGAATGCGTTTGTCAAGAGAATTTGTCTAATTTGGTCTAATTTTGTTTATTGAAATTTGCTGTTTTTTATTTTCGTTTGTCTAAAATCGTCTTTTGAGCAAAAAAGAGAAGCAAAGTGCTTCTTTTAATATATTTTTTGGACTACCCATATTATCATAACAATATACCAAATAAAAGCGAGAAAGTCCAAATCTTTTTCAAAATAAATCTGACTTTTTTCGTCAGGTTTATTCTTTGTTTTCTCCGTCGCAAATTTTGGAGAGTGAAGCATAAAGAAAATCCGTCATAGACTTTTGGTCCATGACGGATTTTCTTTGCTCGGCTCTATCAATCGGTTGTTTTGTAAACTTCCTTATAACAACGAGCCTTTACGGAATGGTGTTTTTCTGTTAAAAATCATGATAACCTGAGAATCGCTGTTACTTATTGAATATTTCGGTCATGTTTGCGGCGTCAATGCCTATTGGAATAAGAACACAGTTATCTCTTACAAGATCGGATTTCTGTACGTCTTCTACAAAACCTTTGAGCGTTGCACTTTTTTCAAGGGACTTTTCTACATCTCCCTCCGAACTGAATTCCAGTACAATTGCGTAGTTAAGTATACTGTCAGATTTTTTGAAAATATGAACAGTAACACCAACTTCACCCTCTTCAAGCTCTGCCTTTATCGTGTTGGCAGTTGAGTTATCTTCACTCACCAGCTCATACCCGGCATCAGTAAAATTTTTCTCTATTTTTCCGTACGCCGAGCAAGAAGCAAACACCATCAGAAGCATTACTGAAACCAATGTCAGAGCCAAAACTTTAAAAATGTTTTTTTTCATTACAAACACCTCCTTTCTCCTTAGCCTTATTATATCAAAACATTAACCGTTTGTCAACATAATTTTTACATAATTTCCCTGTTTGCAGTAAAAGCTCCGGATTCAAAAAAATCCGCCGCTTTTCTGTTGACGTTTACGCCGAGACCTTTGCGATAACATTCGGCAAGCTGTTCAGCGGCTTCTCTGCTTCCGGCATCCGCTGCCATACGATAGTGAATGAATGCCTGTGCTCTGTCTTTTTCCGTACCAAGCCCCAGCCGATAACATTCCCCGAGCTCAAACAGAACCTCGCCCATTGTGCCTTCTCCGTACTTCCGTTCCATAGAAGCTATTTCCAGCCATTTGAAATATTCGTTGTAGTTCTGTTTTCCCTTTAATATCATTGCGTAAAGGTACTGGGCCTGCTGGACGTTTTTTTCTGACGCTATTCTGAAATACCGCTCCGCTTTTTCAGGATCTTTTCGTACTCCTACTCCGTCGCGGTACAGCTTTGCCAACATGAATACCGCCTCTGTAACTCCGTCCTCTGCCGCCTGGATAAAATATTTTGCCGCAACCGTCTCATCCCTGCCGACATTTTCACCTTCCAGATATCTGTATGCCAAAGGAAGGTACGCTTTTCTTTCGCCTCCTGCCAAGGCTTTCTGGTACCATTTCACCGCTTCCGTGCGGTTTTTTTCAACACCGTAGCCGTTATCGAGCATGACGGCAAATCTGTACTGCGCATCAGGTATTCCCTGCATTGCCGCAAGTGAAAGATATGACTCCGCAATTTCGTAATTCTGCGCAAATCCCTCTCCGTCTGCTATCAGACAGCCGAGACTGTATACCGCGTCGATGTTTCCGAGCTGCACCGCCGCCTTGTAATACATGACCGCAGTTGAATAAGGTTCATTCCCGTATCTTGCTTTTTCAAGTGCCAGATTCCCGAGAAAATTCAACGCCGGTGAATACTCGTTTGATGAAGCATAAAGAATATTTTTCATTGCTTCGTTTATTCTGACCGGATCGGTCTCGCCAGATCTCAACGCTTCAATACCCTTGTCAAAGAATCCGGCTGCGGCATTTTCTGTTATTCCTTTCGTCTGTACAAGTGCCTGTCTCACCGTACTCGATGAAAGCAAATCCTGCTCCCAAGACCTGAAAACGACTGCGTTTTTGGCTTTTTCGAGTATATGCGAAAGATATTCGGTTATCTCGTCGGTCTCCTTGGTCAGGTATACAAGCACCGGAGTTCTTTTTTCAAGCGTATACTCCATTATGTCGTCGACTAGTCTTTCGTTAATCGCATTTTCCGAAAGCACAAGCATTACCACCTGTGCCGATTTAAGTTTTCCGAGAAGTTCCCTCAGGTCTTTCTCGTCAGGTGTTATTTTCGGACAAAACCAGAACCGATACCCTCCTTTTTCAAGCTCATCGGTGATTTTTTCCGCTATATCACAGTCTTTATTGCTGAAAAGTATGTATGAAAAGGGTTTTGAGCCCGTGTAAAGTTCCTTGATTTTCATTTTTCCCTCCACCTTGCGCCAGTCTATTAACTAAAAAAATTATATCATAGCGCTTTACAAAAATCAAGGGCTTTTTACACAAATGTAAACTACTTTTTTGCTTTTTATCGCACCCGGAATCAACACAGGTTCAAACAAAAAGCAAAAACGGGGAAAAGGTTATTGACCTTTTTCCCCGTAATATTTGCAACAGATGTTTTTCTCACACTCCCGTAAACTTCATTGAAATTATTGCACAAATGAAGCCTGACGAAAAATAGTGACATTTTCCCCGAAATATTTGCAGCAGGAATTTCACTCATACTTCACGAAAACTTTCACGGAAACGATTACATAAACAAATCTCAACAAAAGACAAGCGCAATTCATCAGCGTAATTATCAGTATCATTTGCGCATTATCATTTCAAAAAAATGATTTTTAATATTCTGAATTTGTCAGTTTACTTTATTTGTCGGTTTTCCTGCCATAAAATTCCTTATATTTTCAGCGACAGAATCGACAAGCCTCTGTCTTGTTTCCCTTGCCGCCCAGGCAACATGAGGTGTTATAAGGCAGTTATCAAGCTCGTTCAGAGGAAAATCCCATGTCATAGGTTCGGTTCCGATAGTATCGAGACAGGCTCCGGCTATTCTTTTTTCCGACAAAGCCGCAAACAAATCCTTCTCGTTTACTATACCGCCTCTCGCAGTATTTATCAGATAAGCTGTCGGCTTCATAAGTGCAAGCATCCCTGCATTGACCATACCGGCAGTAGCCTCATTAAGCGGACAGTGTATGCTGATAAAATCGCTCCCGGAAAACACCTCTTCTTTGGATAAATTCCGGTATCTGCCGCTGTCCCTGCCGGTGTTGACCAGCACCTTCATCCCGAAAGCCTCGGCGATATTTGCAACCTGTCTGCCTATATTTCCGTATCCGATTATCCCCATCGTTTTCCCGCTGATCTCACTTATCGGATAAGGATAGTACGAAAATAAATGTGATCTTTTCCAATCGCCGCGTTTCACAGACCGGACATATTCATAAAACGACCCTGACGCCGCCAGTACAAACATGAAGACGTGCTGTGCGACCGCTTTTGTTGAATATCCGGAAACGTTGCATACCGTTATCCCTTTTTCCTTAGCTGTCGCAGTATCTATATTATTGAATCCTGTCGCGAAAAGTCCGATATATTTCAGCTTTCCGCTTTTTTTAAGCAATCTGCCGTCTATTTTGGTTTTATTTACTACTATCCCGTCAAATTCGGCAAATATTCTTTCGAGAGTACCGGCGTCGGTTTTATCGAAATATTCTGTTTTTGCCGCCATGTCAAGAGATGAAAAGTCGATATCGCCTGTCGATACGCTGTCCTTTTCAAGCACTGCAACTCTCATTGATTTTCTCCGGCACATGACATCACTGTGTTTTTTGCACTTCCGCTTACGGTGCAGTTGACAGTCTTTATCTTTGCCGGTGTATTTGTATTACCGATAATTATTCCATCGCAGTTTTCCGCCACAATGTACGGAACTATGCGGTGGTTGTTTCCGTAATCGCCTTCACTTAGTGAGGTGTCCGGCACTATCGGTCGGGACGGCATTTCAACTTCGTTGAGATAAATCCGCATATTCGGTCTCATCTGACCGCCGCCGACAAAATGCTTTACGGCAGCGTAGCAATTCTTTGTATCGCCTGAGAATATTGCAAAGCCTTTTCCGCTGTCGGTCCTTACTGCGTTTATCTCAACATTTTCCGTACAGTAGTACGGATAGCCTTTGCTGCTGTCTTCAAAATCAACCGCTGTACCGTCATTTATCCCCGAGGTGCCGATAAGCGAGCATCCGACGTAACCTTCTCCTGAATCACCGTCACAGATGAGCAGATTTTCTATTTTGACCCTGTGAGGCATACTGCACCTGAACCCGAAATCATGGTCTCCGCGGTTGGTTGCGCCTATGAATGTCGGAGACTTGACTCCTGCATTCGGATACCATGTGTTATTTTTGAAGACAACATCGCCGTCCCAGCTTGAACCATAATCTCCTCTTAAATTGAGAAACGACGAGCCGTAAGCGGTCACGTTTTCGACTGTCATAAGTCCGTGTCCTATCGCATTGAAGCACTGGTGTCCGAGCACTGTATTCTTTATGGTCAGATTTGCAACGTTTTCATGTGCGTCAAACCTTGACATAACGCATCCGTCGACATATATGTCTTTGCAGTGGTTAGTAGCCATAAGTCCCCATCTGGTTCTGTCCATGATGCCGCTCTGCCTTATATTGATTATTTTGAAATCGACCACCGAGGTACCCAGCAGCGCATAGGAGCCCATTGATACCGGTTTTCCCGCCGCGCCTATCGTCGAATATATTTTCCTCGGCGTAAGGTAACAGTCGCGCACCGTTACATATGCGCACCTCTGCACGTCGATGAACCCGGAATAAGGTGCTCCGTGATCAAGCTCACCGGTCACCAGATGTGTTATCCCCTCTATCACGGTGTTGGAGCGGAACACTTTTATATTTCTTGCATGATAGTTGTATTTAGACTCCGCCTGATTTGCAATGACGGTAAATATTCCGCCTTTGACAGTCAGTGTCTGTTCGTCTATCGGATATGCCACGCATGACGTTACGTTTTCAAAATCCCATATCACCTTGTTAAGTATGTATCCGCTGCTGTCCAGCACAAAGCAGTCGGTCTGACTTGAACCGTTGTTCTGATTAAGCCCGAATCTTATAAACTGCTTTTTTTCTGCATTATCGACCTTGCAGTAGCAGTTACACGGCAGCGTTACGTCAAGTTTCATCTGATTCTTTCTTATTCTGCGAACTTCGATTTCGATCGGCTTTTTATCGGAGAGCACAGTGAATATTGACGCTCCGCGCTCTTCAAGCTTTACGTTCCTGTCATCTATTATGAATTTTGTCGTACTGAAATCGACATTAGTCTTTATCGGAACATTCATCGGTGCCGGACCTATATAGTAGGTGGCGAACGGGTTTGTCACGACGTCAATGCCTTTGCTGTTTGCGTATTCATGTGCCGAGCGTATCGCTTCTGAATCGTCTGTAACGCCGTCTCCTTTCGCGCCGAACATTTCATAGTTGACTGCCTGACTCTTTATTTCTTCCATTTTCTTCTCCTCCCAATTCTGAATCCGAGTAAACGAAAATACCCTGCTTTTTTCAGTTACGCCTTTATTCTAACTGTTTTTTACCGAAAAGTCAAGCATAAACCGAAAATAAATGTTGTTTTCGACTCACAAAACTCACTGTCTGAACTCAACAGTCATTTTTTTGCAACAGCGACTTTTTTCTTGACAACACAGCTTTTTGGTGATATACTGACTGTGTACTTTTTCCGGGGAGAGATTATGAAAAGTTTCAGTACAAAATCGGCACAGGTCGAATACAGCCTTAACAAAAAATACAGGAAAAGCATCTGGAATCCGTTTGTTTCCGCCGTAAAGAAATACAGTCTGATAAATCCCGGCGACAGGATCGCCGTCTGCGTCTCAGGAGGTAAAGATTCTCTTCTGCTTGCCAAACTGATGCAGATGCTTCACAGATACTCGGATTTTCCGTTTGAAGTCGTGAATATTGCGCTGGATCCCGGATATACAGAAATCAATCTCGAAAAAATAAAAACAAACGCTTCCCTTCTCGGACTTGAACTTAAAATCTTCAACGCAGATATCTTCGGTTTTGTTTCCACAGTCGAAAAATCCCCGTGTTATCTCTGCGCAAGAATGAGACGCGGCTATCTTTACGAATTCGCCGCAGGAGAGGGCTGTAACAAAATCGCTCTCGGTCACCATCTTGACGATGTCGTGGAAACAACCGTTATGGCAATGTTTTACGGTGCTCAGCTCCAGGCTATGCCCCCGAAGCTCAAAAGCACAAGTCATCCCGGTATGCAGCTTATCAGACCGCTGTTCTGCGTTTCCGAAAAAGACATCTGCTCTTGGCGTGACTACAACGGACTGTCTTTTTTACAGTGCGCATGCAGATTTACCGAAAAATCGGAATATTTTGAAAATATCAGCAAAAGAAAAGAGGTAAAGCTGCTTCTCGGAAATCTCGAAAAGGATAACCCGCTGATCTATTCCAATATACTCAATTCTATCCACAATGTATGTCTGGATACCTTCTGCGGTTACAAGTCCGGCGGTGTACGCCACGGATTTAACGAGATTTTCGACAAATCGGAATGATTTTTCCCTTAACGGGTTAATCAGATAAATTGTGATCATACTAAAAGGAGAAACTTATGTTTTCAAAGCTCGGCGTTCAGCTCTACTCAGTCAGGGACTGTCTTAACGATGAAAAAGACTGCAAAAAAACCTTTGACAGACTTGTATCACTCGGCTACACGGAAGCTCAGACCGCAGGTAATATGATTGAAAACCCAGAGTTTGCCAAGGCTGCTTCAGAATCCGGTATGAAAATCGTCGGAACTCATTATGATTACGCTAAGATCATAAATCAGCCGGAATATACTATGGAGATCCACCGGCGGCTGGGCACGGTAAATGTCGGTATAGGCGGTATGCCGGCAGAAGCAAGAAAAGATTACCGTTCGCTTATGGAATTCATAAGCAAATTCAATTCCGCGGCTGAAATTTACGCAAAAAACGGTTTTAAGCTGACATATCATAACCATTCGTTTGAATTTGTCAGAATCTGCGACAACAAAACTGTAATGGATTTTCTCTATGAAGGACTTGACAAAAACAATGTGTCGTTCGTGCTTGACACCTGCTGGGTTGCACACGGAGGAGCCGATGTCCGTTACTGGATAGAAAAACTGAAAAACCGTATAGACATACTTCATCTCAAAGATATAAAAGCTTACTTTGCCGCTGACGGTTCGGTAACCCAGAAGTACACCGAGATAGGAAACGGCAATATATACTGGGACGGCGTAATGGCTGCGGCAGAAGATTGCGGCGTCACTCATTATGTCGTCGAACAGGACTCGGACTGGATAGAAGGAGACCCCTTCATATCCCTGAAAGTAAGCCGGGATTTCCTTGATAAATATCTTTCGGTCCGTAAATGAACGTCTTATGTTTTCATTAGCGGGAGTTTTTTCGGCGTTTCAGAGAAACAAGTAAAAACTTTTTCTTCTGACTTTTTTAAAACGGAGCCGATACTGATTTTATCGGCAGGCTTTATGCCGGATCAGCTTAAAAAATATCTTAACTCTTTTGAACTTTGAATATAAATTGACGCCTTCGGATTTAAGGATAAATTAACGTTTCCGGACCTTAAAATCCGTGGTACTCTCGATTTGATCAGTTTTTCCTTCTAATCTGATCAGACTAAAAAAACAGTTTAATCGTATCTCATCTGTCAAAACAAAGAAACTGAGTTTATTCCAAACAGTTTTGTATTAAAAGGAGTTCTATTATGAAATTAACATTCCGCTGGCAAGGCAAACAGGACAATGTACCTCTCCGCTATATCAGACAGATACCGAATATGTCGGGTATCGTCTCCGCAGTTTACGACGTAAAGCCCGGACAGGTGTGGAGCCACGAAAGCATCGAAGCAATAAAAAAACAGGCAGAGGACAACGGACTCGGCTTTGAAGTCGTCGAGAGCGTGCCTGTGCCTGAATCGATAAAGCTCGGTGATGAAAACCGTGATGTCTGCCTTGAAAATTTCTGCGAAAATGTCAGAAGATGCGGCGCTCACGGTATTAAAGTCATTTGTTACAACTTCATGCCGGTTTTCGACTGGACAAGAACCCAGCTGGACAAAATGGCTCCCGACGGCTCCACCTCGCTCGTAATGTACAACGAACAGCTCAAACACATTGACCCGTCTGCCGACGAAATATCTCTCCCCGGCTGGGACGCCAGCTACTCAAAAGAGGAAATGGCTGTGCTCCTCCGTAAATACCGCGCTCTCGGCGAGGAAGGTCTTTGGAAAAACTTTGAGATATTCCTGAAAAAAGTCATACCGGTTGCTGAGGAAGCAGGGGTGAAAATGGCAATCCATCCTGACGACCCGCCGTATCCGATCTTCGGTATACCGAGAATAATAACGGGTGAAAAAAATCTCGAAAGAATGTGCCGCACGGTTGACAGCATCTATAACGGTATCACACTGTGCACCGGTTCTTTCGGCTGCTGCAAAGACAACGATATAGTCAGAATGGCGGAAAAATTCACAAAAATGGGCAGAGTCCACTTTGTCCATATGAGAAACGTACTTGTGCTTGAAGACGGTTCCTTTGAGGAATGCGGTCATCTGAGCTCAAAGGGTTCTCTTGATATGTATGAAATAACAAAGGCGCTTGTCCTAAACGGTTTTGACGGCTATGTCAGACCCGATCACGGCAGAATGATCTGGGATGAAAACGGCAGACCGGGTTACGGTCTCTATGACAGGGCTCTCGGCGCCACCTATATAAACGGACTTTTTGAAGCTGTGGAAAAACAGTTCGGAAGATAAGCTGCGGTTTCCGCCGTCACCACACCCGTGTATACGGATATAATGAAAATAAACCTCAGGATGATTTCCCTGAGGTTTTTATTATTTTGCGAAATACGGAATCTGAATCCGTGAAAGCCATTTGCAAAGCTATTCTCTCATTTATCAACTGACTTTATCAGATATTCCGAGAAAAAAACCGGTAGTAAACATCTATACAAGACAAAGATTTAATGCAAAAGAAAAAACGGAATAACAGACAGCACATAGTGACAGGCAATGCAAAATGACAGAAAACGCAGATTAAGAAGTTTTATATATTGTTACTTACCGTTTTACTTGTGATCACCTTCCGCAGATTCCGGAGTTTTACAAGCAACACACTTATTCCTTTTCGGAAAACTCAGCTGCGAAACGCATACCGAAATGAAAATCAGTGCGCATCCCACCGTCTGGACTGCCGTAAGCGCATTTGACTCCGGTGCGATTATATATGCCGAAATCACAGCAAAAAGTGATTCCAGACTCATAAGCAAAACCGCTGCCGCGGCAGGTACTCTTTTCTGTCCGCTTATTTGAAGTGTAAACGCCACACCCGACGATAGAAGTCCTGCGTAAATAATGCTGAACCAGCCTTCTTTCAGAATTACCGGGCAGATAACCGGATAATCAAGCACCAATGTGTCGGCAAAAATGAAAATTCCCGACAGTACTGCACATACCGCAAACTGAATCATTGACAAAAGCACCGTATCGCCGTTACGTCCGTATTTATCGCAGAAAATGATATGCATGGAAAACGCCAGTGCGCATAAGAGCACCATTATTTCCCATACTGTCAGCCCGAATCCCTCCTCAGGTCTTATGTTGAGCATATAGAATCCTGTTACCGAAACAAGAACACAAACAAGTACGGTCTTTGACGGTCCGTTACCGGAAAAAATACCGATAATCGGAACAAAAAGTATATACAGAGAGGTTATGAACGCCGCCTTTCCGGGCGCCGCACCTATAAGTCCGATATTCTGAAGATTTGTCGCAATAAAAAGTGCCGTCCCGCAGACGATCCCTCCTTTTACGGTGGCTTTCATACTGCCTTGAAAAAGCGGTTGCTTTCTGCTCATAAGCTTACGGAGCATTATTACAAAAAGCAAAAATACCGCTCCGATAAATGATCTTAACGCCGAAAAAGTAAACGGGCCCATCTTCTGCATTGCGTCACTTTGAGCTATAAATGTCGTCCCCCAGAAAAAAGCCGCCAGAAGCAGCATAATGATCCCGCTTACATACCGAGTTGTTTTCATCTTAATTCCCCTTGATTGTCTTTATCGCCATTTTACCACATTTTTTCTTTAATTAGGGAATTTTGTTTTATTATCAGGTGAATGTTTTGTAACGTTATATAAAACAATCATTGATATTATTGCCGGGGATTTTTTTGATATTATTGCCGGGGATTTTTTTTGATATTATTGCCGGGGATTTTTTCCTATTGACTTTTTCGCGTTTTTATGGTAGAATTGTCTGAAAATTGTATTTCTGTAGCTGTTTGTAATTATTATGTAATTCAGGGTGCGTAAATTGAAACTCAAAGATTTAAGAAGCATTATTTTGCGGGTGGCGTTTCTTGCAGTCCTGCTTGCCATATCGTTTATACCGATCTATTTTATCTTCAAAAAAGTTGACTCAAACCTTTGGGCAGCGCTTACGAGCGGCAACCAGACAAAGATAGTTGAAGCCGTTGAAAAATACGATAACAAGTACGGCGTAATGATCATTTCAATTCTGCAATTTGTTCAGGATTTCTCCATAATCATACCGAGCGCCCCGATACATATCGCCGCCGGAATTGTTCTGGGAAAATGGAAAGGCTTCCTTGTATGTCATTTATCCGACCTTTTCTATAATATCACTGTTTTTCTTATATACAGGAAATTAAAAAAATACGTTGACAAGATAGCGGTGATCGACGAAAATTCCAAAACCGTCCGATTTATCAAGGAGGGGCTGAGTCCTGCATACATGGTTGCGCTTGCCTGCCTTATACCGGCAATACCGAACGGATTTATCCCATACGCCGCCGCAAGTACAGATATCAAACTTAAAAATTATTTTTTGGCAGTGGCTCTCGGTGCCGCTGTGCCGACTTTTGTCCTGACTACCATCGGAGGCGTGATCTTCAAAGGAAACTGGCTTTTGTTCGTTTTCCTTATCGTGCTTTCCTTTTTCGGAGTGTTTATTCTCCTCAGATACCAAAACCATATCATCCGGACTTTTCATAAGCTCAGTTTCTCAAAAAAAGAAAGCTCCGGTAACGATGGGCAGATATCCGAAATCGGGGATGTTCAAAAAGAAAACGTTGTAAAAGAAAATGTAATAAACGATTCACAACCGGAATACAATGAAAAAGAGGATAACGATTAGCATTCTGAAAAATTGTAGATAAAATAATATTTTTGCTGTCTTCCGGATATTTTTAAATTACTATTGATTTTTTTTCTTTTTTGTGATATAATTACAGCGTTATCGCCGGCATGATGGAATGGCAGACGTGACGGACTCAAAATCCGTTGGTAGCAATACCGTGTGGGTTCAAGTCCCACTGCCGGCACCAGGCAAGGGCCCGGAGCCAATCAGCGCTCCGAGCCCTTTTGCTTTTTTATTGTCAGTCGCACGCATTTTTAAAAGTTATAATATTGTCGCTTACCGGTCAGGCAAGGGTCTGGAACTAATCAGCGCTCCGAGCCCTTTTGCTTTTTTATTGTCAGTCGCACGCATTTTTAAAAGGCATGATATTGTTGATTGCTTACAGGCAGTACCCGGAGTCAATCAGCGTTCCAGCCCTTTTGCTTTTTTATTGTCAGTCGCCCGCATTTTAAAAGGCATGATATTGTTGATTGCTTACAGGCAGTAACCGGAGTCAATCAGCGCTCCGAGCCCTTTTGCTTTTTTATTGTCAGTCACACGCTTTTTAAAAGGCATGATATTGTTGATTGCTTACAGGCAGTACCCGGAGTCAATCAGCGCTCCGAGCCCTTTTGCTTTTTTATTGTCAGTCGCACCTTTTTAAAAGGCATGATATTGTTGATTGCTTACAGGCAGTACCCGGAGCCAATCAGCGTTCCAGCTCTTTTGCTTTTTTTAGGTGATTCGCCCGCATTTTTAAAAGGTATAATATTGTCGCTTACCGGTCAGGCAAGGGCCTGGAGCCGTTTTGCGCTCCAGGCTCTTTTTTTACTTATACATG
>CALWJW010000051.1 GCA_944381095.1 uncultured Clostridia bacterium
GTATAATAAGCTTATCTGCGTCGCCTTTATAATAGTTTAAATATTTGCCCGATCCTATATCCCATACTGTACTGTCCTCTTGCTCGGTGGACTTTGTATAGGAAAGGGTCTTAACCTGAGGTTTCAGTTCTACTGAGAAGCTTATATTTCCCGCTTCTTCGGAATTCTTTTTCAATACAGCTTGCACAGTAACAAAACCACTGTGCCCGGAAACAATCTCACCATCAGAATCATTCGCCCCGTCTGTCGGCCGAAGAACCGTTGCCTCAAGTTCAACCTCATAGCCCGCCGCCTTTTCGGCTGCAAAGCTGTCGGAATTTATCTCAAAACCGGAATCATAAATCCGGCGAAGACCCGCCGCAGTGGTTTTATCTCCGTATTCCTCAATATATGCCCTGTAAAGCTTCTCAAGATGAGAAAGCGCGGCATCATTCGCTGCGTTTTTTTCTGCTGTAGCGGCAAAGGCTGGCTCAGCAAGCTGCAACAAAAAGATCGCAGTCAGCACCCCGAGTGCGAAAACGCTTCTAAAACGCATTTTCAAGCCCTTAATAAATTTCATAAACTGTTCACCGTTCCTTTCGATTTTCTAAACGAAGCGAATCTGAGCACCCTCATCGTACCAAAGCTGATTTATAAGCTTTTTTACATCGTGAGAGAAATAGCAATTAAGACATTCGGAATATGAACCGAGCCTTCCGTTCTCCGACTGTATATAAATATTATTCTTCAGGATAGGAGGGGTATGGCTTTTACTTTGAGCGTTTATCAGATCATAAGTGCTCAAAGCAAAAATATTGTTTTCAATAACAAAATTTTCCGAATCGTTTATGCAGGCACCGTTGCTCTGAATATGCGCCGTCATATCCTTATCCGGTCTCTGTATGCCGCCGAATCCGTATCCTGAAAATCGCATTATATTATTACTGTATGTAACATTAATACATTTTGCATCCTGTCCAAGCCAGTATTCGATAGAACCCATACCGCAATATTCAAGTAAATTTTCCTCAAAGGTTATGTTCTCAGCTCTGTAATTTCCGTATCCCTGATGAGTTATTCCGCTGTCGTATATCTGAAAAGCAGAACAATTTTTAACCGTTGAATTTTTACATCCCCGCATAAATTCAACTGCGTTACCGTAACGTACATCCCCGTTTTTATAACCGCTTAAAAAGCTTCCTCCAATAAATGAGAATTCGCATCCTGTAACAGTGACATTTTCCACTTCGGAAGCGCGTATACCGTGTCCTCCCGTATAGGAAAACGCCAAATTTTCCACCTGAACATTCCTGCAACCGTCAAGCCTGAAAAGCCACAAATTATAAGCAATTTCAATACTTTTGAATTGCTTTGCAGGCGCACTGTCGAGTTTTATGTAAATTCTGTTTCCGTCACGATGGTCACACCAGAAATCAAAAGCGTTTACAACCTCTTCAATGTGTGTTTTTTTAACTCCGACCGCAATTCCGCCGTCAAATACAATATTTCCCACATCTGCCGGAAATTTTGCTTCCAAAGTCCATATTCCCTCTGAAGACTCAAACCAGCCGTCATTTATATATTCTCTCAGCGAACCGTATATTTTAGGCTTTTCACCCTCTCCGTAAGCGCCGTAACTCACGTCGCTCACCGCCGTAATATTTCCTCTGAAGCAGTCACCGCGCCTGAGCAACACGGTATCTCCGGGCTTAAGCAAATTTCTGTTCTTTTCCAGAGTTTCAAGTGAATCCCATGCGCTGTCCGGCGTTTTGCCGTCGCTGTCTGGCGTTCCTTCCGACGAAATATATATACAGTTCTTTTTTTTATTCAGAGTATCTGGAAGTTCCCGTATTTTCCGTTTTAAACTTTCAGCCTGTTCATCAGCCCACTCATCCGAATTTATATCGGAAATCATAGAGTTTATTATTTGGCAACAGTAAGTGCTGCGCTGTACACTTTGCCGCTCTGTCACCTTAAAATTATTTTCGGACATGTTTTCTCCCATCTGATAACATATATATTATTTTATAACAATAACTGCTTCAGAGTCTCCCCATGTATTTTTAATGATAGCTCCGGAAGCGCTGTTAAAGCGGACATTAGTATTATCTGCGTAATATCCAAGCCATTTATTCGCAACCTGGATATAGGTGTTGCCCGAGAATACCGGAGGTGTGTCGGCTTTAGATGCCGCATTTATAAGCTGATATGTGGAGAGCTCAAAAATATTATCCCGTATAATAAAATTATCCGCTTTATTATCGCTGTATCCTGTTGGTTTAGCGTTGCTCTGTATGGCGGCAGACATATTTTTATCAGGACGCTGAAGCCCGCCATGTCCGTAACCGGTAAAACGAAGCATATTTCCTGCATAAAGCACGTTTTTCATATTGGCATTACTTGTATGCCAATATTCTATTGCGCCCATACCGCAATACTCTATCAGATTGTTCTGTGCGATAAAGTTGAGAACTTCACCGTAATCGCCCTGATGTGTAATTCCACTGTCGTATATTTGGTATATCCAGCAGTTCTCAACAAGTGCATTTTTGCTTGAATTCATAAATTCAACGCCATTGCCGTACCTTACTGTACCATCGCCATAATTTTTAAGCAATGATCCGCCAATATATCCTATCTCACAATATTTTATGGTTATATTCTCCGTGTCAGAGCCTCTTAGGGCATGACCTCCGGTATACTTGAAAGTAATATTCTCTATCGTAATATCTTTAAGACCGTTGAACGTAAATATATTTCTGTCATAACCCGCCTCTATACTTAAAAACAGATCTGAAGGATCTTCGTCAAGATAAAGATATACACGGTTATTATTGTTCATATCGCAGAAATAATCGTAATTATTTTTTAACTCCGAACGGCTGCTTTTCCGATTGCCCACCGCTTCTCCGTGATTAAAAACAAGTATACCGACATCACTTTTAAAATTCGTTTTAAGCCGCCACAGATTCTCACCAACATTCAGGAAACCCGTATTGGCATAGTTCTGGTCTGAACCGTAGATACATGGCTTGTCGCCCGTACCGTAAGCGCCATAATATACGCCGCTTACGAGTTTAATGCTTCCTCTGAAAACTCCCCCACGTTCAAACAGAACTGCATCTCCCGGTTTTAAAGCATCATTTTTGCTGTTAAGGATATCAAGCGTTTTCCATGCGGAATCTCTGCTCTTTCCGTCATTATTATCGTTTCCGTTTTCAGATATATAGTATGTCGTACCGGTGATATCAACGCTCTGAGCAGTATGCGAAAGTATATCGGAACGCATTGCGTCTGCTTCGTCATCCATCTCGCCTTTTACAGGAAAGCAAAGCCCGGCAGGATTTTCGTGCCATGGGCGGTCTGGATTTTCGGGGAGATCAGAATTAGGCTTTACCGTAGTCTCTTCAGAGATTACATAGCTTATTACAGTGTCTTCTCCAGATTGCGTTTCAGAACCGTCCTCCGAATTATCCACCTGTTCGGTCACCGTTTCCTGCGTAACAGTTTCAGCCGAAGAATCGGAATATTCCGATTCTGTATTGCCGGCACTGCAAGACGAAAATAAAAGCGCTGTCATCAAAGCAATAATCAGAAGCAAGTTTTTTTTCATAAAACTAGTCCTCCTGTAATTTTTCAGTCATAACTACTTATTCTGTCATTTTCCTCTGCTATAAATTCGTCCATAGAGGCCGAATATGAATCAAGCGTAGCCTTTACCTGACCGGAGCCCGATTCAAGCAGTGCATTTATAACGCTTGAAGCACCGGCTGAATAAGCATAGATCTTATTTTTAAGTGAGCAGGCATAGTCTACTACTTCTTTTGCCTCTTTGCTACAGTATACCGAATTCATATCGTAGCTTTCCTTGTCAAGAACGTATCTTAAATAGTACGGTACAAGCGCTGCGTTCTTTGCACCTTCAGGTATACCGAAAGCGGTATACTCATACATCACTTGATATTTAGAATCAGTGGGAAGCGGCACTACACCGAGACGATTTCTGCTCTTAAGCGCGGACTGACGGGCGTCATCTGCACGCGCAGAGAAAGGTCCCGAAAGAAAGAAAAGAGTTTTACCCTGATCAAACGAAGTCTCACTGTGCTTTGTAAGCAGCAATCCTTCTTCCTGCATCTTAAGCGTTGTCTGCCAGCCTGATATAGTCTCATTTTTTTTGGAGCCGTTAACAAATTTGCCTGAATTTGAATCGTAATTCAGTATATAGCCTCCAGCAGCACGTACATATGAATCAAGATATTCGAATGTAGCGCCCGCATAACCCGCTTTATTGCGATTGGCATCAACAAATTCCCGGCACATATCCCAGAATTTTTCCCATGTCCATGCGTTGTGGTCATTATTCCATATTTCATACGGATCTTCCATTTCAGCATCTTGCAAAGCCTTTTTGTTGTAATAAATTACTGCAACATCGGATATTGCACTATCCTTAAGATTTACACCATAGCATTTTCCGTTGAATGTATAATCCTTCATAAGCTGAGAATCCCAGGCGGTATCCTTAAAATCATATCCGCTCGCAGTTATAGGCTGGAGAGAGGAAATCTGCCACGTGACATTTCCGAGCAACCGCACAAGATCCGGTGCGTTTCCAGCGCTTATTTTGGCGCTGAGAGTCTCTTGGAAACTGTCATAAGAAACAACCTGACAGTCCACCTTGCATCCGGTAGCTTTTTCAAAAGCTTCTATCGCTTCACCGTCCATCTGTTTTCTCGGATCGTTCCAGTACATATATGTAATTGTCTTTCCCTTAAGATCTGACGGCATTTTAGCAATAAATTCGTCACGTGACAGCGATGTGACGCCGCTGCCAGACTGTCCCCCTGTAGAGGAGTTCCCGGTTTGAGCATCCGAAGAAGACTCGCCTGCATCATCGCTGCCTTCGCCCGAGACTGTAGAAGTAGTCGTTATCGTGGAGGTTATGTAAGAATATTCATCTGAAAGATTCCCTTCTGAGCCGGAGCATCCTGACGCTCCGAGCGTAATAAACGCCGCAAGCATAAGTGCCGAGATTCTGAAAAAATTTTTTGTTTTCATAACATAATTCCTTTCATTCGCATTAGTTTTTTAAAAATTGATATATCATTTTGTCACGTTCATCCTACAATTCCGACACTGTCTATGCTTTGCATAAATTTTCGCTGAAGAATCATATATATAACGACCGGCGGAATTATAAACAAGAGACATGCAGCAGGCGGTATCCCGAAAATAAGGGGGCTGGCTCCGTTCGCCTCTCCGAAAACAAGAAACACCTGATCCTGTATATTGTGAACCATTACCGCTAAAGTTTTGTTATCCATATTATACATCATTGAAAGATAATAATCGTTCCAATGCCATATTACAGAAAATATAAATACAGTGAGAAACGCCACGCCGGCAGACGGAATTATAATAACAAGAAATGTTTTTAACGGTCCGGCGCCGTCTATATACGCCGCTTCTTCAAGTTCCTTCGGAAGTCCGCTGAAAAACTGCATATATATGAAAATAAATATTCCCGCCTTAAGTCCTACCCCGAAAAGGGACGGCAGATAAAATGTAAGCGGTGTGCCAAGAATATTGGGTCGGATTTCTCTGCCAAGCATTTTACTTATCCAGCCTAATATTCCCAGAAAATCCAACCGTCTGAAATTAAGCATTCTCGGAAGCATTAGCATAACATCTGGCAGAAGTATGGTAAGCACAAGAACAAATACAAGAAGTTTTTTAAATTTGAAATTGAACCGCGAGAGTCCGTACGCATATACAGCGCAGACAAAAACTTCAATGAGCGCGCTTATCATCTCGTAAATAACTGTGTTTTTTATTGATTCAATATAGTCCAGCGCTATAAAAGCGTTTTTTATGTTTTGCCATGTTACCACCTTAGGCAGCCAAACAACAGAAGGGTCAATATAGTCAACCGTTGTTCTGAAAGCATTACTCAGCATATAAAATACAGGATAAAGAAGTATATATGCGAATGCTGCGAGAAAAATAAACCTTACAGCTGAAATACAGGCTTTTCTTATTCTGTTGAGATTTTTAGCTGAAATCATCCTGCTCCCCCCATCAGTTCCAACGCTTTAAAAGCAATTTGCTGTAAAGCAGCATAACTATTCCCATAACTATTCCTACAGCGGCAAAATAAATCCATAGCTGCGCGGAAGTAGTATCATAAATCGTATTCCATCTCATATCGGTAAGAACCGAATCGACCAGTTCACTGTTTTCAACAAAAAGCTCTACCATCGTGTAAAAAACAACCAGCATTGTAACCCGCCCGAGCATCGGGAAGGTTACATACCAAAAGCTCTCCCATGCCGTGGCTCCTTCCACGCTTCCCACCTCGTAAAGCTGCGTAGGAATAGTTTGCAGTCCTGCAATGAACAGCAGAATCTGAACTCCGCAGCTCCATATGAGGTTAAAGGTATCGTTAAGGTATTTCATAAGCAAATCGTTTATATCAGATGGAAAATCAAGCCTTTGCAGAATCTCGGAAAAATCTATTGGATTTATATACGTTGAAGCTGCTTCGCTGCCGAGCGATGCAGAAATAGTCGCCGCGTCGCTTCCTCCACCACCGTTCAGAACATACATAACCACACCCGATGAAAAAATGACCGGAAGGAAAAACACTGACCTCATAAGCATTCTTCCTTTAAAATTCTGATTAAGAATTATTGCAAATATGAGAGAAAGTGAGACTATTATAGGAAGAGAGGTAAAAACACTTGTAAGAGATGCTGCAAGACGGTCAACAAAAACTGTATTCTCAAAAAGCAGCCGGTAATAATTTCTGAATCCTACAAACTCAGTTTCAAGTCCGTAGCTTCCCATTGTAACAACGCTAAAAGAATATATTACGGTATAAATTATCGGAACAGCGACAAAAACTATAACTCCGAATATCCACGGTGCCACAAATGCAATTCCGTATCGGCGTTTTACAGCCTCTATTCCCCTGCTTCTCTTTTTTTTCATACACTTAGTCTCCTTGGAACCCTAAGAAAAACATTGTCCTATTCATAATAGATAAAGTCGTTAGGCGGTAACACTGTGTTCCCGATAATTTCCTCTGTATCCCCATAATTTACATAAACTTCAGTACCGGCTGAAAAAACGGTCTTTGTAACCGTATCCGATAAGATTTCGTGCGATACGACATACTGTTCATCCAAAGCGTCGTAAAATCCAGAACACCTCTTAAGAATATCGACAATCTCGCCCTTTTGACTGTTGAAACACGTGCCGTAAAAGCCGGTAAACTGCGAATCAAGAAGCTCTGAATCGTATTTGTCTGTCAAAGTAAATGAAAGCGCTGCCCCAGACTCAACCGCTTTAAGAATAAGCTTTTCCCTGTTATCTGCAAGATTCACCGCCGCTGAATAAAGCGACACATTCTGTGAAAACACAAGTGAATAAAAGGGTACAGAACAATCTAGATTAAGATATCCTTCGTTATCTGTCGGAATGCCGTAAAGCATGTCGGCCGCTGCCGCCGCATAAGCGTTAGCCGACTCACCGGAAACTTTATGTCCGCTTTCTTTTATTTTTTTGTATATTTCAATGACCTGCTCAGCGATACTTCCCTTTGAATAATAGTTCGGTTCGGAATAATCGGAATAAGCCGTATTTGAAAGCGATGAAAGAGATATACCGGCACTGAAACTGTCTGCAAAATCTATTATTTTATCTGTAATACCATTAATCTCCGACCGCTTGAGCAGCCTTATTTTATCACCAGACTCGTCATAGACCTTTGTTCCTGTAACAAACGGATAAAAAGCCGCCGCCTGCTTACCCGGGGTTTTTGCGGTATCAAAGCGGCTGTTTATGCCTTTGCCGGATGAACTGAAATATACGGTATCAAAATCGATATACAACCCGATATTATTTTCGTTACAATATTTTTCAAAAGTCAAATAGCCTTTTTTGCCTCCGAGAGAGGAAGGAAATTCAAGTCCTCCGGCTATCTCTCCGCTGTCCACTCCTGATTTCCCGAATCCGGTCAGCGTAATATCGGGAAATAATCCGGTTTCATCTGCAATTGCTTTTACTATATTTTCGGCATCTACAAAATCGGTAGCAGCAGTAAAAGAATAATACGGAAAACCGAATATAAATTTTTTTGTCAAAGCTCCGCCCAAAAAATTTATATGATAATCAGAGCGTTTGGCTGTTTCTTTCAGAAGTCCTGAATCGGACAGATACTGCTTATAGCGTGCCGCCATTCCGTTGTAATCTGATTTTTCTCCGGAAAGAGGATAGTATCCCACCGTAAATGTGCCGTTTGTATCAAATTGATCTGCATATACCGCAGTATCGGCATAATTGCTTCTTTCGGCTTCCGTTTCGTCGTTCGCCCGTAAAATAACCGTAGAATAAACATTTGAGTACCCGTTTCTAAAATTTCCCGCTTCGGCGTCTATTCTTGCGGAACCATCTCCGCTCTCAATTATTGCCATAAGCGACTCGGAGCCGGAAACCGCTCCGTAAACCGGAATTTTGACCGAAGACACTTCAGATTCGCGGTTAAGTCTTATTGCTGCCGCATCATCGCCGTATACTGCACCTGAAAACGTACGGGATATATTCTGTATTTCCTCATCGGTATACATAAGCGCTCCGCTGCCTGACGGCACAAATAAATAAGAATTTTTGCTTTCTGTATTTAATGCAGAGCACATATATGGCAGCAGCGAAACCGAAATCAGCTTTGTTTTGCCGCTTTCCTCAATCATGTCAAACGGTATAGACACTTCCAGAGAATCTTCACGCAATTTGAAATTCACTGAAATATTTACTTCGGCATCCGCAAATCCGAAATTTAGTGTTATCCCATTTTCTGAAGTTGTAGCAGAAAAGGTTCCCGCCTCGATACTGTCCGCATAGGCCTTTGATAACTGGAGAGAACCGTCAGACGGTGTGTAGTATTCTATAAACACCGGAGAATTTAAGTTTACATTGCTTTCGCCGCTGAGATAAAAATCATACGGCACTGTAGACCATGTAAATCCTGTTTTGTTGTCCTTCAGCAGAACCGCGCACATTGAGCTGTCCCAGCTTAAAGTGTAATTTCTATTCTGCGCGACCGTGCAGCTTTCCGCCATCTCAGAGGATATGGCGTTATATTTTTTGATTGCGTCACTGTTTCCGCAGCCGGAAAGCTGAAAAACACTTATTATCGCAACCGAAAAAGCGCAAATACGGCATATAATATTTTTACAGAAATCAGTCTGCATCCTTGTTTCCTTTCGCTTATTTAAAAATTATCGGTATACCGCTTCCATAAACACTGTAACAATAAATGCCCAAAGCTGGCTCAATAACATTCCTATCATAAACAGAATAAATACTATAAGAAGCATGGCAAAAACCGTAAGCAGCATCGAACCTAAAAATTTTGGAAAAGAAAACTCATGTACAATTATAAGTCCTACAGTAAGAACTATTCCTGTCAGTATTACGGCGACTGTGGAAAGTCCTGAAAAAATAACGCTGGAAGGCGACGCTATCACATGTGACAAAACGGTTGAAATCAGATTATACACTACACATGGCAGCGTAGCATATGAGGTTACGATAAACACATCTTTTAATCTGCCTTTACCTTCTATAAGAACGCAGACCGCCCAGTTTGCCAACGAAAAAAGGATTACAAGACCGATACTTTTCACAAGCTGCAAAAGTGAATTTGAAGTACCGGGATCGAACGAGGTGAATCTGAAATTGCTGAAGGTTTCTGAAACCACCGAAGTGACATAAAAGAGCAGAGTCATCACCGCAGCTATTACAAGCGAGCCGTTGCTTTTGGTTTTTACGGAATTGAATGAATCAAACGGGTGAATCTGTGCATTGAAGAACACCCTGAGTTTTTCGTTTTTCACCAATACAAAACGGCGTTTTCCTGAAATGACTGCAAATGACGTAATGCCAGTCGCAAATACAATAATCAGAAGAAAAATCCATAAAAAATTTTCAGAAATAAATTTACTCTGTATCCTGTCAAGGGCCTGGCTGTATGTAACATAATCGTATGCCTTTTCCGCCATATCCATAGCTTCTTCGTAATCTCCCCTTGCATACATCGCCTTTGCAAGTCCGCGCATTGCAAGGTAATTTGAAGAATCGGCTTCAAGTACAGCTGTCCATTCTTCCTCGGCAGCGGTATAATCGGCAGCAATGGTCTTTTGCTGAGCCGATAAAAGGGTTCTGCCGTAATCGGTCAGTTCAAATACCGTTACCGTATTATGCAGAGAATCAGCAACAAATACTCTGTCTGAGCTGTAAGTCATTGCCGAAGCCGCAGAAAAAACTCCTAACCGTTCGCCCTCTCCTTTGCCCCCGCCAAACGCGGTAATTAGATTGCAATCCGTATCGTAAACATATACGATACCGTAAGTAGCATCCAGAGCATATATATATCCCCTCTCGTCAGCCTGTATAGAAACAAAGTTCTGGACTACTGTTTTGTTATTCTTTTTCTCGGTGACAGTTTCGCCGAAATTAAAACTTTCCGCATTTGTTTTTGTCCCGTCGATATTAAGCCGGTAAAGAATATTCGTCCCGCTTGGGCTCAGTTTCTTGATTTGCCCTGACGCGGCGCTACTGCCGGTCTGACCGGTGCATGTATATACGAAATCTTCTCCGTCAATATAAAGATCCGAAAACTGAAATGGCAACTTTTTAACAGAATAGGCACGCTTTGTATCGTTTCGGGTAAGTTTATCCCAAAGATAACTGAGAGCTGTAAGCGCTGACCCGCGTACTGTATTTGCCCCGTAAAATCCTTTGAATTCGTTGTTACTATTAAAAAGAAGCGCACCGTAATATGACCCGTCACATAGAACATAAAGCGTTCCCTTGCTGTCCTTTTCAATCTTGACGGGCGAAAACTCAAAGTCATCGGGTATGAGAAGCGAATCCGGGCATAACAATTCTTTTACTATCTTGCCCTGACCGTTTATTTCTATCACACGCTGATTTTCCGTATCAGCTATAAATATATTATCTGGACTGAGAGCCAAAATACCTTGAGCTCCGGCGATCACGGTTTCTTTCCCTTCAGCGCTTACAACCGGATATTCTTTTATAAGCTCATATTTCCGGTCTGCGGCAAAAAGCCTCCCGTCTGAAGTGAGTATATATAAGTTTCCGCTGCTGTCGCAGTCGATGTCGGCTATACTCTCTATTCCCTCCGCCAGTCCCAGCGAACGTACATCTATTACTTTTTCCGCACTGTATACCGACCGCATTGTAACAGGAGTACTGTTTTTAATAGATGTAAATCTGTGTGTAAAGCTATCGTAAGCGGAACTGCTTTCCGCACTTGCATACATGAATGCCTGCGACGGAATCAAAGCTATTAAAACGCACAGAAGTAATTTTGCCGCTGCTTTCACGAGCCGGCTTTGAAAGCATTTCACATTCTCACCCTTTCTGTAAAATTCCGTTCAGCCCTTCATTCCCGCGCTGCCCATGGTCTCTACAACATTGCTTTGAGAAACAACCAGTATTATCATCGGTGGTAGCATCATCAGAACCGTAGCCGCCATTGCAGAGCCCGCACGGGCTATTCCGCCTGCTGATATTGACGACAAAACATACGGCAATGTTTTAAGTTTTTCGCTGAAAATGGTGCCTGAAGGCATTGCCGACCATAAACTTTGAAAAGACAATAGCATAAGAGTCATCCATGCAGGCTTGATTATCGGCATGACCACCCGGAAATATATGTTTACAGGACCGGCGCCGTCTATACGCGCCGCCTCAAGCAGACTGTCAGGCACGCTAGAATCCATATACTGCTTTATAAGAAACACTCCGGTCGAAGAGGGTATTGCAGGAAGAATATAGACCCAAAATGTATCGATAATTCTCATAGTGCTGAAAATAAGATACTGCGGAACAGCAAGAGTGTAAGCGTTATAAAGCAGAGAAAGCTGAACCACAAGAAAAATGATCTTCTTGAAACGTATATTGGTCTTTGAAAGAACATATGCAGCCATTGAAGCTACTATTATATGAAGAAATGTAGAAAGACATGTCACAAAAAACGAGTTGAAAAGATACCTTGTGAGCGGTATACGCAGATTTTCAATAATTGCAGGCAACTGAATAAAGTTTTCCACAGTCGGTCTGTGAACAAAAAAACGCGGCGGAAAGACCAACAGTTCATCAAGCGGCTTAAACGCTGTGCAAACGCAGTAAATTATTGGAAGCATCGAAAAAGCTCCGGCAATAATTAGAAATGAAAAATAAACCGCATTGCCCAACCTGCTGTGAGTATATCTTTTATATTCCGAACTCTTATTCATTACTGTCCTCCGCCTATTCACTTGCCAAGATAGTCAAGAATTTTGCCTATTAGCGCCCTTGTAAGAATCATCATTAAAAAAAGCACCGTGGAAATTGCGGCAGCATAGCCCATTTCATACCTGACAGTACCGACATCAAGCAAATGCGAAACAACTGTATCTACCGAATTGTTTATTGATGGATAACCGGCAAGCGATGTTATAACAGAACCTATTGAAAAAGTCGCCTGAATCTGCATTACCGCGCCAAAAAGAAGTATACTTTTCATACTCGGAAGCGTTATATACCACAGCTCATACCAGCGGTTTTTTATCCCGTCGAGCGCCCCTGCCTCATATAACTCTGGATTGACATTCTGAAGACCGGCTATATCAGCAAGAAACGATATTCCCATACTCGTCCAGAGCTGTATCACAGCAAGGATTATAAAGTTATATGATTCGTTCCTGAACCAGCTTATCGGTTCTGAAATCAGTCCGGAAGATATAAGAAAGCTGTTTGCATATCCGTAGCTGTCAGCAGAAAAAATTACCTGCCATATAAAAACCGTATTACCTATCATTGCCGGAGCATAAAAAATAAATGTAAGAACCGTTCTTACCGCCGGATTAAACTCATTTATAAACCACGCCAAAAGATATGCGAGCAGATAGCTGAGCGGTCCTGTGACCACAGCAAATTTAAGGGTGTTCACCACAGCTTTTTTAAAAACCTCATCGCCGTTGAACATCCTCAAATAATTTGTTATGCCGTTGAATTTTGGGAAAGAAATCATATCGTATGCGAAAAAGCTGAGTCCGAGAGACGAAAGCACCGGTAAAACCGTAAAAAGGAAAAAAAGTATCAGAAAAGGTGCAAGCATCATATAATGAAATGCATTTTCACTGTTTAGCGACTTTTTTTGCGATGCAGCATTCTTTCTTGTCAACTAAAGCACTCTCCTTTTGCCTTATTTGTATTCGTCACGCTTACGGCGCATCTCATCATTTACGATTTCTCCCCATTCAAGCATCGTATCAGTGGGGTTTGCATTTTGCTCTACAACATTCCAGAACGCTTGGTCAATACCACGCGTAACATAATAACCGCCCGGCAGCTGTGGAAGACATACAATATTTTCTCTCTGATCAAGCAACTCTTTAAGCTGGTCGGCATTCCAGCCAAGCTGAGAAAACGCTTCGCTGTTTGCGACGGTGACACGTCCCAAAGGACCAAGCAATGATTCCAAATTCTGAGAATATTTTGTCTGCGTATCGGCGGATACCCACCATTTCAAAAACTGCCATGCTTTTTGCCGGTTTTTTGAAAGCATTGTGATTCCGCAGCCTGTTCCCTCTGCCGAAGAGGAATAGTTAGTTTCTCCGTTTTCTCCGACAACACCAGGAAGCGTTACCGCCATCCATCTTCCCGCTATTTCCGGAGCTGCGACCTCAAGTTGATTTATCATTCCGTACGAAGATATACCCATCGGAACACTTCCTATACGAAAACGATTGAAAAACGAATCCATTGTCTTCGGCAATTTATATTTTGTAAACCAGTCGGTATATTCAATAAAGCATTTTATCTGCTCTGCGCCTGTAAGCAGACTTATACCTTCTTCAATATCATACAAAGGTAATCCGTTCTGCGTCAGCATTGTCGGATAAAAAGTAGCCGGCATATAAACCTGAAGGTTGTTGCGCTGTATTTCGGTGGCAACGGCTGAGAATTCTTCCCAGTTTTCAGGTATTTTAAGACCCATGCTTTCAAAAACATCTGTTCTTATAAAAAGCATATCAAAGGTCTGTGTGTCAGGCAGAGCGTAGGTTCCGTCCTTGTACTCATAAGGAGTTAAGGACCCATCGATAAAACAATCGATTACTTCATCAAAATCTTCAAATTCCGAAAGATCAACCAAAGCTCCGCGCATTGCAAGATTTACGGGTTCGGTAAGCCCCATTTGGAGCATAACGTCAGGACCTTTTCCGGCAAGTATACCCTGTATGAGCGTCGCGTTTACGACCTTTACCGAAACGTCAGTTTCATACTTTCTAGCAAAGTCCTCGTTTATTAACGAGGAAAGAACCTGCGCT
>CALWJW010000052.1 GCA_944381095.1 uncultured Clostridia bacterium
GAATATATTATTTCAAAAGACGGAAAAAGTGCTACGGTTTATGAAATCCGACAAACGCTGACAGTTACGGTAACGACAGAAGAAAACCATAATTTTAACCAACTTGTCTCAGTGGAAAAGGCAGCAACCTGCGTTTCTGACGGCATCGGTACATTTCGTTGCAGTGAATGCGGACTGTACAGGGAAGGCATGACGATACCGGCGACGGGCAAACATAATACACTGCCGGAATACGGTGTGGCGCCTGTTGAAACTGTCAACGGTGAAAACTGGATAAGACTTGTGTGTAAAGACTGCGGACACTGCGATTACCGTTATATGTCGGACGGAAGTTATGTAACGTCACGTTCAGTGGAGTTTGATGACGGAGTGAGATTTTTCGGTGAAAACGGAAACATGGTGACCGGCAGCTATGATTTTTCTGACGGCAGAACCGGAATTTTTTCTGAAACCGGTCTGATAACGGACGGCTGGATAATGAAAGGCAGTTGCTGGAATTATTTTGCGGGAGGCGTCAAAGCGCTCGGCATTACTGTCATCGACAGTGATATATACTGCTTTACTGCGGAAAGCGGCACGCTTATCACTTCGAAAGCGGAGGTGGTCAGTGTCGACGGAGTTCTTTCAGTCGGGTATTTCGGCATTGACGGAAAGCTGACAGAGAAGGTGGCGGTTACCGACAATGAAAAAGGATGCTGGATAAAGATAGCCGGCAGAACGATGTACATAAAAGACGGAAAGTATGCGAAGGGAAAAACCGAAATAGACAGTCAGTGGTACTGGTTCAACAGTTACGGCAGAAGAGCGGAAAACAGTGAAGAAATTGTTGACGGCAAGCTGTACCGCTTTGACGGAGACGGGATTCCATATGAGGTGGCTGTCGACGGAAACGGTTTTGCAAATGTCAACGGAAAGATAATATACATTGACGGAAACGAAATAGTGAGATCAGATTTCCGTGAGATAAACGGCATAACGTACTATTTTAATACTGTCGGAAGACTGATGACAGACACAATAGAATCAGTCAGCGGCAGGTTGTATCTGATAAAAACTGACGGAAGCTGTACGGCAATAACAGCAGACGGTTATTACAATACCGGAAACAAAACAATGAGGGTTTATCAGGGAAAAGTTGCAAAAAGCGAATGGATAGGAGACGAGTACTACAATTCAGCAGGAAGAAGAACTGAGAACGTTGCAGTGGTGATCGGTCACGAACTTGCCGAGTTTGACGGTTCCGGAAAGCTTATCGGAAAAATAGATCTGTCAGTTATTGCGGACGGTTTCAGCGATGCAATCGGTACCGGCAGGACGGTTTACATAACAGACGGTCGACCTGTCACCGGGTGGTTTTATGTGGGCGAACAAAAATATTACGCAAACAGTGAGTACAGAGTGCTGAGAAATACTGTTGAAGTTATCGACGGTATTTTATACAAATTCGGAAGCGGCGGAGAAGTGGAAAACGAACTCAGCCCGGAAGGAAACGGCTGGCAGTTTGTTGATTTTTCCGACAGACTTATTTGTATCAAACCTGACGGAACTCTTGCAAGATCTGAGTGGGTCACGAGAACAGTTCAGGGAGTCGGCACGTTTGAGGTTTACGCAAATTCAATGTACCGTATTCTTAGGAATACGGTCGCGGTGACAGACGGAGTTCTATGTGAATTTGACAGTTACGGACGTGCGGTAAAAACCGAGCTTGCCGTAATTGCCGGAAATGCTCCTTCACCGACAGAGACCGGCAGAGTGATATATGTTGATTCTGAGGGGAGGATCAGGACAGGATTTGTCAGAATAGACGGTGATCTGTACTACTTCAATTCCTGTTACCGTATGATGGTATCATGTGTTTTAACAGTTGACGGAAAACAATACGTGTTTGACAGTGACGGAAAATGTATCAACGACAACGGTGAAGACAAAATAAGCGTGACAGGCGGAGCCGAAAGTAACAGCTTAAACAACGGAACGAACGTGCCGTTAAAGGCATATGTCAGCGATTCTTATCTGGAAATTATGTCGCTTAACAGAATTTTCAGTGAGTTGTACGCAGGCGAAAAACAAAAAAATGACCTATAATAATCAAATAATTGCTTGAATAAAAATTGAAGCGGATATATAATTTTGTTTGGAATGTGAGAAAAAACGATGACTTTACATACTGTTTTCAAAGGACGTCCCAGATTGGCGGAAAATAGAAAAGAAGCAGAAGTCAGAACTTACGACTTTCTTGACGGTCTGGGAATAGAGTATCTTCGCATAGATCACCCGCCGGCGATGACAATGGATGACTGTCAAGAAATCGACACAGCTTTGGGAGTGAAGATGTGTAAAAACCTGTTTCTGTGCAACAGACAGCAGACTGATTTTTATCTCTTGCTTACAGACGCCGACAAAAAATTCCAAACCAAGGTTTTGTCAGAACAGCTGGGTGTATCCCGGCTTTCGTTCGGAAGCGAAGAAGATATGGTAAGGCTGCTCGGAGTAACGCCCGGTTCTGTCAGTGTTTTTTCTCTTATAAACGATAAGGATATAAAAGTAAGACTTATAATCGACAGTGATTTACTGAAAAATAATTATATCGGTGCGCACCCATGTGTCAATACATCAAGTCTCAGAATTTCCGTAAAAGACCTTATGGAAAAAATTATTCCGAGTACAGGACATTTTGCTGAGACAGTTGACCTGTGAGTTTAAGCACCGAAACAAAAAAACGAAAGATGAGGCGCGGAAATGAAACTGTTTATAGACACTGCAAACGTAGATGAGATAAGAGACGCAAACGATCTCGGAATAATAGACGGAGTTACGACGAATCCCTCTCTTATTGCCAAGGAAGGGAAGGATTTTACAGAAGTTATAAAGGAAATCACCGGAATAGTCAAAGGTCCGGTGAGCGCTGAGGTGGTAGCCGAAGACGCGGCGGGAATGGTCGCAGAGGCAGAAAAACTGTCCGGACTCAGCAGTAATATAGTGATAAAGATACCGATAACGGCAGAAGGGCTTAAAGCGGTTAAAATTCTTTCGTCAAAGGGAATAAAAACCAATGTGACATTGGTATTCAGCGCTTCTCAGGCTTTGCTTGCTGCCCGCGCCGGAGCAACTTACGTCAGTCCCTTTGTGGGACGTCTGAACGATATTTCATCAGACGGTGACGGGCTGATATCGACAATATCGGAAATATTTTCCATGCACGGAATAGACACCGAAATAATTGCGGCAAGTATAAGGAGTCCGGAAGACGTCGTCAATTCCGCGCGTTGCGGAGCCGATATAGCGACGGTGCCGTACAAAATAATAATGCAGATGATAAAGCATCCGCTCACAGACTCCGGAATTGAAAGGTTTATGAAGGACTGGAATGAGGCTTTCGGGAAATAAGTAAAACATATTGAAAAAGCCGGCATCTCTTAAATATAAGCTTTAAGGCACCACCGCGCAATTCACGGCTCGCGCCTTGACCGCACAACTTTTTGCATCTTTTTCGCCAAACTGCACAAATCTCCTTGTCAATAGATCCACTATTGCCTGCGTCAATTTGGTTTGTTTGACGAAAAATCTGACGGCAGATTTGCGCAGTCAGAATTGTGCGGTGTTGCCTTAAAAAAAGTCGGTGGAACGTGATAATTGTGATTTTTTATCTATCGCAGTTAACAGTGACAATATAACCGCAACCATAGGGGGACATTATGGAAATACTTCTCAGATCATCATGGCAAACGGTGAATATCGGCGATATTGCCCATACGCCGGGGCTTCTTACACTGTTGGAAAAATATATTCCGGAAGCCACAGTTACTGTCTGGGCGTCGGGCGATATAACCCCGGAAGTGCTGAATATGGAGAAAAAGCGTTTTCCCCATGTCAGGTTCGTTAAAGGGGATATAGGCGACCGTGAAGTTTCCGATGCGATAAAGCGGGCTGATTTTTTTCTTCACGGTTCGGGCCCGTCTCTTGTGGGAGCGCGTGAAATGCGTATGTTTACCGAAAATTCCGATAAAGGCTGCGGTGTTTTCGGTATTACATACAGACATGACAGCAAAGCAGAGGAGCTTTTGAAAAAGTGTCTGTTTGTGTATTTCCGCGACTCGGCTTCGGTTGACAAAGCAAGGCAGGATATCCCGGATTATGGGAATTTTGAGTTTGGTCCTGACGCAGCTTTTGCGACAGATTTGCGGGACGACGAAAAAGCGGTCGGTTTTTTGAAACAGAACGGACTTCATGAGAAAGAGTTTCTTTGCTGTATACCAAGACTGCGAAACACCCCGTACTGGCAGCTCGGCAGAGCTGAATATGACGAAAGAAAAGACGCTGAAAACATAAGGCTTGCTGCGCACGATCACGCTTATCTTATTAAAGCAATAACTGATGTTGTAAGTCAGACGGGAAAAAAAGTGCTTTTATGTCCTGAGGATATGACGCAGATAAGGGTGGGAAGAGAACAGATTTACGAGAAATTGCCCGAAAAG
The DNA here is from genome assembly GCA_944381095.1 of uncultured Clostridia bacterium. Lineage (GTDB taxonomy): Bacteria > Bacillota > Clostridia > Oscillospirales > CAG-272 > SIG673. Next base: position 4,476 of record CALWJW010000052.1, read on the forward strand.
ATAAAGAAAAACGTTGTGTTAAGAGACAATTTCTGGCTTCCCGACGAAGCGATAAGCGTTTACATAAGGTCACTCGGTCTTTTCGGAAATGAAATGCACTCGCCGATAATGTGCGTAGGACACGATATTCCGGCGGTGGTTGTAAGATGGAAGCAGCAGACAACAAAGGGAATAATGTGGAAAGATATAGGGCTTGGCGACTGGCTTTTTGACAGCGACGAAGAATTTTCCCACGATGTGTTTTCAGCGACTGTGCTCGGCTTGGTTACCGAACATGAAAAATGTGTGGAAAAGGCTCGGCAGGCAAATGCATATGTACAGACGTTGTACAAAAAAATGACTGACGAATTAAAGAATTCAATACAATGAACCAAAATGAAAGCTCCGGCGCGTTGCATATTTTGCGGCGCCGGAGCTTAATTTCTGATTACTGACAGTCATTTTAACTATTTACATATTTCATTATACTAAAAAGATTAAATAAAAGCAATAACTGCACACCGGCAACCGATGTGCAGTTATTGACGTTATCGGAAAGCGTGAAACGCAGTTGCTTAAAAAATATCCATGGCGAAAACTCTGCATATCTCGTCTCCGTTTGTTTCCAAAGGAATAAAAGTGACTTTGTTTGCCTCAGTATCAACGTATTTGAAATTCAGGCGTTGGTAGTTATCATTTTCGGTAATTTCGAGGTCTCCGTCAGGCGTACTGAAAATCAGCTTATAACTTTTTACAAGTGTTTTCGGAGTTTTGTATCCTTTGATTTGAAGAGGAAAATTATACGGCATGTTTTTCTCAGGTCTGTTGAGATCGGAGTCAAACACAAGTCTTACACCTTTTATCTTTTTAAATGAATCAAATGAGTAAACGACTTTTTCGCCTTTTCTGAGCTGAGCCTGGTTTATGCCGTTTTCATCAGGTCTGTCGTAACCGTTGGTCAGAACGGGATGTGAAACAACAGCCTCAGACGTAATGGAATTAAGCTTTCTTTTTCTGAAAGGGAGCCAGCAGTCGTCAAACATCAGTTTGTTTTGAAGTTCTTTTACATTTATTTTGTCGAGATTGCATTTATCTTTGACTGCCATGGCAACGGCGGTTCCGAGCGCCTGACCGAGCAGAGCGCAGGTTGCCATTTCTCTCGAAGATGAAAGAGCCGCGTGAGTGACACTGATATTTCTTCCGGCAAAACAAAGGTTTTCGATATTTTCTGAAATGAGAGAACGGTAAGGCAGTCCCCATGGCGACGGTGCCGGATGATAAATCGTCGGATGAGACGCAGTGTGATAAAATCCGGCAGGGAAGTGGTCGTCCATTGTCCAGCCGCCGTAAGCGATCAGATCGTCAAATCTTCCTTCCGATTCGACATCATTCTGAGTTACAACGTACTTTCCTTTATAGCGTCTGCTTTCTCTTTTTCCCGGAAGAAATCCGATCCAGTCAAGTTCCCAGTTGTCAAAGCCGTGATCGCCTCTGTTTTTCAGATGGTCCCAGACGCCGAATGCGATTTTCAGTAGCTCGTGCTTTATTTCTTCGGTATCGTGAATACTGTCCTGCTCGCCGCCGAGCTCGATCCACCACCAGTTAGAGTTTTCGTCGTGGCCTTTGTGGGCAAAAGGAGCGTCGTTTTCGTAAACATACGCCCAATTCGGGGGGATGAACACCGTTTTGTGATCAGTCTCCCTTATCTGGAAAAGGCAACTCATCCCCATTGTCTTTTTATCTGCGATTTCCGGAGGAATTGACTCTCCGTAGTCAGATTTCGCTTCGCGCCCCAGCATATATGATGCGCCTGTGAGCGGAGCAAGAACGGAGTCGCCTGAACAGTCCGCAAAATAAGTTGCTTTGATCACGTGGAATGTTTCGCTTGTCAAAGACCAGCCGGTTACTGAAATTATTTTGTTTCCGTCCATTTCGCATTTGTTTACGGTGCAGTTCAGAAACAGAGTAAGGTTTTCCTGAAAATATGCCTTTTCGTAAAGGACGCTGTCCCAGATATAGTAATTAAGCCCTGTATTTCTATGGTAATTTTCAAGAAGGATTTCTTCAATTATTCCGGTCTCACGGCGGTTCTTGCCGTGCGCACCGCATATATGCATCCTTATTTCACTTGATGCGTTTCCGCCGAGAACAGGTCTGTCCTGTACAAGTGCTGTTTTTATACCGTGACGTGCAGCCGAAATAGCGGTGCACATACCTGCCATGCCGCCTCCGACCACGCACAGGTCGAAATTATGTTCCAAGGTTTTCATAACTTTCTCCTTTTTTTTTGATTATAACATCCGGCGGCAAAAAAATCAATATCAAATTAAAAAAAGGGAAGCGGTCCGTTTTGAGCTGATTTTTTTCAGGCAATATTAACAATTTTTTTCCGTAAAAACAAATAAAATTACACAGTTGATAAGTATAATACTTATATGGAATCAGGATAAATGAATATTGATAACTGAAAAAAGATAAATAACACTTTAATGAAAGGAACTGTATAGAGTATGTTTTTTTTCGACTGGACGTATATAATAATATTGCCGGCCCTCATTTTTTCAATTTGGGCGTGCGTAAGAGTAAATACTACATTTAACAAAAACAGTAAAATATTTTCAAGAAGAGGCTATACAGCGGCAATGGCGTGCAGGGCAGTGCTTGACAACAAGGGATTGTACTCTGTGGCGATTGAACGTATACCGGGAAAACTCACAGACCATTACGACCCGAGAACCAATGTGATAAGACTGTCGGATTCAGTATATAACTCAACTTCTGCGGCTGCGATAGGAGTTGCCTGTCACGAAGCCGGGCACGCAATACAGTATGCGGAAAACTATTTTCCGGTAAAGCTCCGTCAGGCTATTATACCCATTACGAATATCGGTTCAAATCTCGGAATCTGGATATGTATACTCGGAATTTTTCTTACAATTATCTCTCAGACATTTGTGATCGTCGCATATATAGGTGTCGCACTGTTTTCATTCACTGCGCTTTTCCAGCTGGTCACGCTTCCGACTGAGTACAATGCGTCATCAAGAGCAATAGCTTCCATACAAAGAACGGGAATACTTGACGAGGATGAATTAAAAGCTGCCAAAGCGGTTCTCAGCGCAGCAGCTCTGACTTACGTGGCAGCTCTTGCGGGTTCACTTTCACAGCTGCTCAGATTGCTGTTGATCTTAGGACGCTTTAACAGAAATAATTAAGAAAAACCTGACAGTGCAGCGTAATACAATAAAAACACGGTGTAGCGACTGTACGTGAAGATTCAGCTAAACCGACAGTGTCACGTTGAATACGGAATACTCACGGTCAGGCGTACTGTCAAATACGGTTAAGCCTACGCTATTAAGGTGAATGCTTACCATTTAATTCAAATGTTTCATTTGGCGTAACAGATTTTTCAATTCAGATCTGATTTCAACGGCGGGACTGAAATAACAGTCCCGCTTTTTTCGTTTTTACTGCTTTTGAATTTCGGACAATCGAAATCGGTAATTTAACCGTTTTCAGCTTCGAGTACATTTTCATATTATGTATTTTTCCGACCCTGAATTGTTACGGAGCTAATTCAGAAATACTTCTCAGTTTGGCAAAAATTTCAGGCTTTTGTCAGAAAAATTCATTTAAACACACAATTTTCCCAAAGGCATATACTGATATTGATTTTCAAAAATCAAAGATCAGGAGGCAATTATGGGGAAATACATAATAAACGGCGGGAAAAAATTATACGGCACCGTTGACATTCAGGGCTCTAAAAATTCAGCTGTTGCTATACTTATTGCAACGCTTGTAACTGACGGCGACACGGTTATATCCAATCTTCCTGATATAACAGATGTTGACAATTGTCTGAAAATACTCAGCTATTACGGTTGTGCCGTAAAGCGTGAAAGCAGGGTATGTGTAAAGATAAACACCGATAATATACGCAACAGAACCCTTCCATGCAACCTGATTAAGAAAATCAGGGCTTCAAATTATCTTATCGGAGCGTTGCTTTCAAGGTTCGGTGCGTGCGAACTTCCGGAAAGCGGAGGGTGCAATTTCGGTTCCCGTCCGGTTGATCTTCATATCGGCGCTATGACAGCACTCGGAGCTTCGGTAAAAGGCGGCGGGAAATTTCTCGAATGCCGTTCAGGACTTATTGCTAATAACATTGTATTTCCGTTCAAGACAGTGGGAGGCACCGTCAATGCGATTATAGCGGCAGTAAAAGCCAGAGGAACGACGGTTATAGAAAATGCCGCAAGAGAGCCGCATATAAAAGATTTGTCGCTTTTCCTCAATTCCTGCGGGGCGGAAATTTACGGAGCCGGAAGCGACCGTATAGTAATTTACGGCAAAAACAAGTTGACCGGCTCACTTCACACCATAGATTACGATATGATAGAAGCCGGTACTTACATGATTTACGGTTTGGTAACTGATGGAAAAATTTACTGCCGGAATGCTCCGATAGGCGAAATGCAGTCTTTTTTCAGCAGTCTGAAAAATTACGGAGCTAACATTACCGTGTGCAATGACAGCGTCAAAACTGAGGGAAGACACATGAGAGGATGCGATGTAAAGACGGCAGCTTTTCCGGGATTTCCGACTGATCTGCAACCGCTCATCACGGTCCTTGCCGGAATTTCCGAAGGACATTCTAATATAACTGAAAAGATATTCAGCAACCGGTTCGGTTACGTCAGAGAACTGGAAAAAGCCGGTCTCAGGTATAATATCGATGGCGATACATTGAAGGTGAGCGGTGTGACGGGATACTCACCTTCAATAATGGAAGCAACCGACCTGCGAGGCGGCGCGGCACTTATCGGTGCTGCGCTTAACGCAAGAGGTAGAAGCGAGATACTGAATGCGGAATATATTCAGCGCGGATATTCTGAAATTGTCAGGAAACTTGCCGGACTCGGTGCTGACATAGAGTTTCAGCCGTGAAGATAGTATGCGACGGCAAGATCCACCACAAGTCCGTAACTTTTCGTTCCGGCTGACTGTCCCTGAGAGATAAGGTAAGAATTGTTGATGCTGCCGGAAATATCTGCAACTACACTGTCACGGTATTTGTCAAAAAAATCGCTGTAAGCTATCTGTTCGGCAATTATTTCAGAACGTACTGACTCTATGGTCTGGTAGTAAAGATTTTTGTCAGCCCTGCTCAGAGCACTTGTAAGGTAATCAAAGATACCGAGATAACCTGAATATCTGATGTAAATGTCTTCGCTCTGTACACAAAGCAAAAATGCAATAAAATTCGCTTCGTCCTCACGTGCGATACCACGCTGATGAGCCATTTCGTGAGCCATCGTGAAAGGCAATGTAAAATCCGGGTAATTAACGTTGACGTTTGCTTCTCCGGTAAAAAAAGTGTAGACGCCGGAAATATGAGTATAAGTCATTGGTTCACTGAGAATAACTGATTTAACATTAGATTTGTAGTTTTTTATGAAGTCGTTTTCCGAAGCGAACGATTTATATTCTTCGTTCAGTTTATCGCTCAGTTCTCTGAATGAATACGGCATTACAGAAAGGTCATCGGAGCCGTATTCAGTCAGATGAGCGCAGTCATTGAGTCCGGCGATAACTATGCTGAGTGTTTGCGCAAGCTCAGAGGCAGAGACATCGGAGCGGGTAAGTCCGAGCTTGTTGTCAAGTGAAGTGCCTCTGTAACCGCAAGCAAAAGTAAGAACGAAAAGAGAATAGAATACAGTTACCGCAGAAACAAATACCGCAAAAAAGCGACAAACATATATTTTCCCTTTCTTACAGTATCTGTACAGCAACCGGAAAAGAAAAACAATGACAGCGGGAGAAATAATAATAAGTATCTCGGCAAAAGAAAATGGGAAAATATTTGTTATCTTGGCAAGCAGAAATCTGAAAAAAGCGGCAATTGTATTATTGAAAAAATCAGAAAAGCTGACAGAGAAAATACTGATAATGTTGATTATGACGCAAATAATTGCAACAGAGAGGAAAACTATTGCCACAGCCGGGAAATATTTTTTAATAAAATTTCTAAATTTGATCATTAAAAACTACCTAAAATTAAAACGGTTAGTGAGGGAAGGATATTTCCTCAGTATTTTTGATTGTGCCGGGAAGATTGAGGCCGCATGAAATCAACGCGGTTTTGAAGTCTTGCGGCGGCTCGGCAAACAGTGTGACCGTGTCGCCGTTTTCCGGAGAAGGAAAAGAGAGCGAAACAGCGTGTAACGCCTGGCGGCATATGAAGTGACAGGCGTTTCCGTAAAGAGTATCGCCTGCAATCGGATAACCAATTGATGCAAGATGAACTCGCAGCTGATGAGTCTTGCCTGTGACGGGATTGAGTTTTACAAGACAAAAATCAGAACTCCTGTCAAGCACCGTGTACTCGGTCACCGAATACTGACTGCCGGGAAGCTGATTAGCTGTTAGTCGGCGCTTTATAATACTTTCGTTTTCTCTTGAAATATAACCACTGATAATTCCCGAGTCAGAAGGTAGATTTGCTGTGATCGCCAGATACTCCTTTTTAAACAGACCTTTTTTCAGACTGTCTGACAACCTGCTGGAATAATATTTGTTAAGAGCAATTAACACTACTCCGCTTGTATCAGAATCCAAACGGTTAACAGTTCTGAAAACAAACGGAAAGTTGCGTTTTTGAAAATAACCGGAAACTCTGTTTGCAAGTGTATCCTCAAAATGTCCTCTTGAAGGGTGAGTTGGCATTCCTGCCGGTTTGTTCAGTGCAATATAAGAAGAGGTTTGGGAAATTATCTCCGGGATCGGAAGATCAGACGGAACACAGGATGAATCATTTATGTTATTATCCTCAATTTTCAGTCGGATTATGTCGCCATCACGGATTTTTTCAAGTACGTTCACCTGTCTGCCGTTGACGCAAATTCCGTTATCAACTGATTTCAGATGTGTAAGAATTCTGCGGGAAACACAAAGTGTATCCCGCAGATAATTTTTCAGTAAAATTTCGTTTTCAATATTATTGACAATAAATTCCATATAAAATAATTTTGTCACTTACAATATTTCATTATAAATTTTCCGGACATGAGAATTGTTAGCTTTTTGCATTCATTTTAAGGTAAGCATTTATAAAACCGTCGATTTCTCCGTCCATGACTGCCTGGATGTTTCCGTCTTCATAACCGGTCCGGTTATCTTTTGCGAGCGTATACGGCATAAAAACGTATGACCTTATCTGACTGCCCCATTCGATATTGTATTTTGTGCCTTTGATATCTTCAATTTTTTCGAGATTTTCACGTATCTTGATTTCCAGCAGCTTGGCTTTCAGCATTTTAAGCGCTGTCTCTTTGTTCTGAAGCTGGCTTCTTTCTGTCTGACAACCGACTACAATACCGGTTGGAATATGAGTTATTCTGATAGCCGAGTCGGTTTTGTTTATGTGCTGTCCGCCGGCACCGCTTGATCTGTGTGCGGTTATTTCGAGATCCTCCGGTCTCAGCTCAATGTTATTATCGTCATCAAGTTCAGGCATAACTTCGACAGAAGCGAAAGAAGTATGCCTTCTTCCGGAAGCGTCAAAAGGGGAAACTCTGACAAGTCTGTGAACACCGTTTTCGCTTTTAAGATAACCGTATGCATTTGTGCCTTCTATTCTTATTGTGGCACTTTTTATGCCGGCTTCTTCACCGTCAAGCCAATCGAGAAGCTTGACGCCGAAATTATGTCTTTCTCCCCAGCGGGTGTACATACGGTAGAGCATAAGCGCCCAGTCCTGAGCTTCGGTACCGCCGGCGCCGGGATGAAATGTCAGAATAGCGTTGTTTGAATCATATTCACCGGAAAGGAGGATATCAATACGTTGTTTTTCCTCTTCGCTTTCAATTTCGCGAACAGCCGTTAAAACCTCTTCGGTAACAGAGCCGTCGTCCTCTTCGATACCCATTTCTATAAGCACCAAGGTGTCTTCGAGTTTCTGAACAAGCGCCTCGTAAGCCGATACGCGATCTTTCAGATACTTGATCCTTTTCAGAATGGCGCCGGATTCATCGCTGCCCCAGAAATCGGGAGCCAGAGTTTTTTCTTCGAGAGACTTTGTTTCGGCTTTAAGGTCATCAAGTTTCAGCGCATTTTTAAGTTCTGCTATATCTTTTTCTTTTTCAAGCAAAGTGCGTTTTGCTTCATCAAGTTCTATTATCATAAGTTCCTCCGGAAAATAAAGTGAGTTTAAAGACATATGTTGTCGAAATGCTTTCATATGTATGCTTGAAACTATGCCGACAAAGTCAATGTATATTTATGTAATCAACCAATTATTCTGTGCACTGCGGCATGATTTTTAACTGAATGTTATGTGTACAGCGGACAATTATCAACGTAACAGAACTCCGTGTTTTCCTAAAACAAATCCAAATCAGCATATATATATGATAAATAATGGAATTTAATGATAATACTATTTATTCTTTGCCGAAATATATTCATCTATTGCTTTTGCGGCGGTCTTTCCGGCACCCATTGCGAGTATAACAGTTGCGGCACCGGTAACTGCGTCACCTCCGGCGTAAACTCCTTCAATTGAAGTTTTTCCGGTTTCGTTTGCGACAATTCCGCCCCATTTCTGAGTTTCGAGACCTTCGGTTGTCGATTTTATAAGCGGGTTGGGTGAAGTTCCTATCGCCATAATGACGCAGTCACAATCGATTTCAATGTTTGAGTCAGGTTTTTCGATAGGTCTTCTTCTTCCGGAAGCGTCAGGTTCACCCAAAACCATCTCTTTGCATACGAGCTTACAGGCAAAACCGTTTTCGTCCGAAAGGATCTGAACAGGATTTGTCAGGGTTCTGAAAACGATACCTTCCTCTTTGGCGTGTTCGACTTCCTCAGCTCTTGCGGGAAGCTCAGCTTCGGAACGGCGGTAGACTATGTAAACATTCTCTGCTCCGAGACGTTTTGCGCACCTTGCAGCGTCCATAGCGACGTTACCGCCTCCGACTACGGCGGCAGATCTGAATTTCTGTATCGGAGTATCGCTGCCTTCTTTATAAGCTTTCATAAGATTTACACGGGTAAGAAATTCGTTTGCCGAATAAACGCCTTTCAGGTTTTCGCCCGGAATACCCATAAATCTCGGCAGACCGGCGCCGGAACCTATGAAAACGGCTTCAAAACCTTCTTCTGACATCAGTTCCTGAACAGACATTGTTTTGCCTATGACGGTATTGGTGCAAATTTTCACGCCGAGTTCTTTGAGTCCTTCTATTTCTTTGGAAACTATCGATTTCGGAAGTCTGAACTCCGGAATTCCGTAGACAAGGACACCGCCCGCTACGTGAAGAGCTTCAAAGACAGTTACATCATAACCTTTTTTTGCGAGATCACCTGCGCATGCAAGTCCGGAAGGGCCGGAACCTATCACGGCAACCTTGTGTCCGTTTGATTCGGGCTTGGTTATTTTTGCAGTGGAGTGAGAGTTATGGTAATCAGCGACGAACCTTTCGAGTCTTCCTATTGCGACAGGTTCGCCTTTGATGCCGCGTACGCATTTTGATTCGCACTGAGTTTCCTGCGGACAGACCCGGCCGCATACGGCGGGAAGGGAACTTGACTTGGCAATCACTTGGTAGGCTTCTTCAAATTCACCGGCTGCCACCTTGGCGATAAAGTCAGGTATACGGATATTGACCGGACAACCGGAGACGCACGGTCTGTTTTTGCAACCGAGGCAGCGCTTTGCCTCGTCAATAGCGGCGTCAGCGGAATATCCCAAAGCGACTTCGTCGAAATTCTTATTTCTTATATCAGGTGCCTGAGAAGGCATCTCGTTTTTTTTCTATTTTATGTTATCCATTATTCTTCCTCCTTTGAGATATGTCTGCACGCTTGCTCATGA
>CALWJW010000053.1 GCA_944381095.1 uncultured Clostridia bacterium
ACAGTTTCAGCCAAAAACGCGCCGATAACCTCAACACTGAACATTGCTGCAACCAACCAGAATTCAAAAGGCAACGGATATGTCTGGGACAATCTAAACTGCATTCTTACACTTACCGACTGTGAAATAAATACAGAGGACGACTACGGTCTGAAACTTCCGGCAAACTCGGTGGTCGAACTTAACGGAAACAATATAATCAAAGCTTCCGTTACCGGTATTCACTGCCTTTCGTCTGTAACTTTCAGCGGAAGCGGCACACTTACCGTTATAGCAGGCAATGCGGGAATAATCTGCGCGTCAACCTCCGTCAAGGATACCGTACGTTTCAGAAGCGGCAAGCTCAGTATCTCTTCCGACAACTACGGAATTTATTCGGAAAACGCCATTCTGTCCTTTACGGGCGCCGAAGTCAGCATTCATGCCGCCGGTTACTCAGTTTACGGAAACGACCTTCAATTTGTTTCCGGAACCCTCGATATGACTTCTTCCGTCAATGCCAAAGGCAAAGCGGAATTTTCCGGAGCAAACGTAACAGTCACCTCCGACTCTGCGGCAGTGACCGCAGTTCGCGGAATAAGTATATCCGGCTGCAATGTGTCAGTCGGCTCCTCGCCCGAAGCACTTAGCGCCGCAGAGTCGTATAACGGCGAAAGCTGCCTCAAACTTGTTTCCACTGTCAAAAACGTCAAAACAAGCAAACTTTTCGGAGAGAACATTCCGGCTTTTGTCGACTACATTGTGGTAATACTGCTCGTACTTCTGATAGCGGCGGTAATAATCGTTCCTATTTATATAAAGGCAAGAAAAACAAAACGGCTGGCGTCCCAGTCTGAACGTAAAAAATAAATACTCTGCTGAACAGCGATTATTTCTACCGGAAAACAGAAACACGGTCTCAGGCTCTTCCGTGTTTCAGATTCACAGCTGATAATCTACGTAAATCAAAGCGAAAGGATGCGCTAATGATGAAAAAACTTTATTTTGACTGGACGGTATCTCACTCCAATACCATTGACGGTCCGGAAACCGATGAAATTCCGGCAACCGTACCGGGCGCAGTTCAGCTCGACTACGCCAAAGCTATGAACTATAAGCCGTACTACTACGGACTGAATTTCAAACAGTTCGACTGGATGGAGGACGAGTATTTTATTTACAGGACAACTCTTGACTTCCGTTGCAGCTCCTACGAATGCGCCGTACTTTACTTCGAAGGAATAGATTACAGATATCGCATAGAAATCGACGGAAAGGTTTACGCGGAAAGCGAAGGCGCTTTCACCCCTGTCTCCATCGACGTAACTCAATTTTCAGGCAGAAAGGTGCCTTTACGCGTGACGGTCTTCCCTATTCCGAAACTGTTTCCGTCACCGCGCAACAGATCACAGGCAGCCGCCTGCTGTAAACCTGCTTCATCCTACGGCTGGGACTGGCATCCGAGACTTGTGCCATCCGGTATCTGGGCGGAAGCCTTTGTCAGAGTGTTTCCTCTCGGTTCGCCGTCTGACCTTGAAGTCAGCTACATACTTTCGGAAAAATACGATAAAGTCACCGTTACGGCAACCGTAAAAGTATACGGTGTCGGTATGTTCACAGCTTCGCTTATCTCCCCGGACGGCGAAACGGCGGCGGCGTTATCAAGGGAGGTCGGGGAACATGAAACCGAAACTTTTGTGCTCGAAACAGCAAACCCGTCGCTGTGGTATCCGAGAGGTTACGGCCAGCAACCGCTATATACAGTAAGGATATCCGGCAACGATACAGTGGAAAGGCGAATAGGTTTCAGAAGAAGCAGGCTGGTGAGAAACAAAGGCTCCGAGAAGTTCGAGGCGAACTTTCCGAAAGGCCCGATGCCTTCTCCCATGTGCCTTGAAATCAACGGAAAGCGTGTTTTTGCAAAGGGTTCAAACTGGGTAAACGCTGAAATTTTTCCGTGTCTTGTGACCGATAAACGCTATGACAGCCTGATCGACCTTGCCGTTTCCGCCAACATGAACATTTTCAGGCTCTGGGGCGGTCAGTACATAAACCGTGAACATTTTTACGAGAGATGCGACGAGCTTGGGATTATGGTCTGGCAGGAATTCATGCTTTCCTGTAACCGTCACCCCGACAGCGACCACTACCTTTCGGTGCTTGAAAAAGAAGCTGAATCGATTGTAAAGCGTCTCAGAACGCACCCGTGCATCGCCTTCTGGTGCGGAGGCAACGAGCTTTTCAATTCGTGGTCGGGACTTACCGAACAGTCTCATGCACTGCGTCTGCTAAACTCGGTCTGTTACCGTCTTGACCGTTACACGCCATTCAACATGACCTCACCGGTATACGGCGTTACACACGGCTCTTACGTCAAGGTGACCTTCCCGGACGATCAACGTCGCAACGGAATATATACAAACGGAGAAGAATTCATAAAAGCAGTGAAACGCACAGAAAGTACTGCTTTCACCGAATTCGGGTGCAATGCTGCGTCTCCGAAGGAATATATACTCAAATATATAATGGATGAAAATAATTACCTTGACTGCAACGATAAAAACGAAATATGGACGTCTCACCATGCGTTCAAAGCCTGGAATGAAAGCTGTTGGCTCGGTGTGGGAGAGGTAGTATACTTTTTCGGCGGATACGACAGTGTTGACGATCTGGTGGAAAAATCAATTTTTCTCCAGAACTTGTGTTACAAATCTATGTTCGAGGAGATGCGCAGAAAAGCTCCGCTATGTATGATGGCTATAAACTGGGATTTCAACGAGCCCTGGCCGTGCGCGGCGGGAAACTCGCTTGTCAACTGGCCGGCTGAGCCTAAGCCGTGTCTTGACAGCGTGCGTCAGGCGCTCCGCCCGACTCTTCTCTCACTCAGCACAGAACAAAACAGATATCTCACCGGAGAAAAGTTGAAAGGCACGGTGTGGGTGCTCAACGACAGCGAAAAGGAGATCCCCCCACTTGATGTTTCGGTATATCTTATTACGGGTGACTCAAAGAAGTTAATTTCACAATTCAGGACGCCGGTCTCACCCGCGGGAGAAAATTCAGTGTCCGGAACTTTCGAATCGGAAATAGAAAAAGATATCCCGGAAAGATTTTCCGTTCAGCTGGTCTGTGACAGTTGCCCGGAGTACAATTCCGAATACTGTTTTGTACACAATCTGAAAGAAACCTACCTGCCCGGAAAAAAATCCGCCGCAAGCTTCAAAGAAGATTTTTCCGATTTTCTCAGATAAAGGTCATATCCTTCTCAGAAAAAAACAAGGAACATATACAAAACCCATGTATTTCCTAGCCGTTTCACTGAATAAGAATTTATCAGGAAGAAAATAAGAACGGAGGCAACACAATGGTAAAACTCAGCAAGGAAACCACAGCTTTACTTGATGACATTGAAGAAAGAATCGACCCGGAAACGGAGAAAAATTATTTTCTTCAATGGAAAGACTTTCTTGACGGAAAATTCAAAGGCGATATTTTTACGCCGAAAAGGAATAAAACTTCCGCTGCGGGCGTTGCGTACAGAAATGTGAACATCAATGACGCCATCGGAGACTACGAACTTATGCTGGTAAGTCAGATGGAAGGCGTGTCACGTGCACTTGAACGCCCTTCGGGAACGCTTGATATCCGCTGCAACTACGGAACCGGGATAATGACTTCGGTTCTGGGTGCAAAAATTTTCGTAATGCCGTATCAGCAGAACACTCTTCCGACCACTTACCCGGTAGGAAGCGTCGATGAAATAAGGAAAATCATCGATAAAGGCTTGCCGCAACTTAAAAACGGTTGGGGAAAACAGGTCTTTGAAATGGGCGAATTCATAAAGGAGGTCTTTGAACGGTACCCGAAAATTTCGGAATATGTCTCGGTTTATCATCCCGACACACAGGGACCGCTCGACATATGCGAACTGCTTTGGGGAAGCGATATTTTCTATTCCATGTATGATGAGCCGGAGCTTGTACACGGAATGCTTCGGCTTTCAACAGATCTCTGCACTGAATTCCTTGAAAAGTGGTATAATTTATTCCCGGTCAGTTCTGATATAAACTCCCACTGGGGCAGCTTTATGTATAAAGGAGGAATTGTACTGCGGAATGACAGCGCAATGAATATTTCTGCCGATTTTTACAGAGAGTTCGCATTGCAGTACGACTCCGAGCTTCTCGCACATTTCGGAGGCGGCGTTGTTCACTTCTGCGGAAGAGGCGATCACTACATCGAAGTGATGTCAAAAATTCCGGGACTGACGGGAATAAATATGTCGCAGCCTCATCTCAACGATATGGAAAAAATATACGCAAATACAGTAGACAAAAACATCAAACTTCTGGGCTTCAACCGCAAAACAGCCGAAAAAGACTTAACCCGTAACGGCGGTTTCGGCGGTAATCTTCATTCTTCATGACAAGCGGAGCACGATACGGTGCTTTTTCAGGGTACTCCAAGCCTCACAGCGGTCACGAGATAAATAATACAACACCGCAAGGTCCGGTCATAACTGATTTACCGGAAATTTACAGAACATGTCAGACTCGCCGCAGAGCAGATATGTATAAAGCTTCCGGTCAGAGCTCCGGCTGTCACCCTGCCGGTAAAATTCAACTGAAACATAAAATAACAAAACCCGTAGCCGCTATTCAACATTTTTCTAAGTTAAGGCACCACCGCGCAATTCACGGCTCGCGCCTTGACCGCACAACTTTTTGCATCTTTTTCGCCAAACTGCACAAATCTCCTTGTCAATAGATCCACTATTGCCTGCGTCAATTTGGTTTGTTTGACGAAAAATCTGACGGCAGATTTGCGCAGTCAGAATTGTGCGGTGTTGCCTTAATAATTCGGCTTAATAAAACCGTTGATTTTAATACAAAGGACATTTAATGCTACCGGAAAAAGGCTTCTGAATTGCCAAAGCAACTCAAAAGCCTTTCTTTTGCAATGTGCCCCACCGTGCCGTGTACGAAAATAATGAAAACCCTGCTCACGCAAGGCGGTGTCCTGTCGGCCGTTTCGGGCTACCAACATCTCCCGAAACGGGAGGAGGTCTGCTCACCTGCGTCCGAACCCGGACTCCTTTTTTTAATTGTAGGTTCCACTTAAAATTTCGTATCACGCACACCGCAGGATAGCGGCATTGCCTGAAAATATTATATTCCTTGATAAGAATTTTATGCTGTATTCTGCCAAAAAAGCTCGGAATACGTCAAAAAAGTTTTCTGCGTTCCGTGCCCGCGAAAACAGTCGGTTACATTTGTAACAATATACGACGGTACCGTCTGCCGAAAAAACGCCTGACTACACTGCAAGGGATCGGGACTGCTCCTACAGGGTATTAAAACCACTGAGCAACAAAACGCCGCGCCTATACCCGAAAAGCACATTCAGGTATTGCAGAAAACAATGTGTTCAGTTATCGTAATCGTTATCCATGAACATGTCGTCAAAAATATCTGCTATTTTATCAAATTCGTCGTCGTCATCGACGCTTTCAAGCATATCTTCGCCGTTCTCGTCGGTCACGACCTTGAGAATCACGTATTCGTCACCTTTATCCTCTACCGGTATCATCGCATAGTAGATACTTCCGTCCATTTCCGTCTCACCGATAAGCTCGAATTTGCTCTCTTTGCCGCTTTCGTCGGTGAGGAGAAAATACTCCGGCATATCGCCGTCTTCAATTATGTTCTTATCGTCCGCCATGAAAAACCAAACCTCTCTTACTCTGTCATGTTGTTATCAGTCCGTCCGTTCTTACGTTAACCTCCGCTGTCACTTATATTTTATACCAAAACGCATTTTTTGTCAACAGAAATTAAATGAATTTTTTTCACCGGAATCAAAAAGCAGACAGAAAATTTTCCCATCGGCACGATCTGTCCGCCTGACAAAAAGTATAAGCAAAATTTCAGTCAAACTCTTGAAAACGCGCGTAAGATATGTTATAATAATTTTGTTTTGTGCAGAGACGGATCGAAATCCGGCAGGATTGACCACGACTGCACCGGACATTGCTTAAAATTTGAATTTATTGCCGGAAGGAGAAGCGGAGATATGGATATTGCCGGAAAATACCGAAAAAAAATAAAGAAAATGAGAAGCTCCGCGAAATGTTGCCTTGCGGAAATAAAAGAGGACGTCGCGGTCATCAAGGAACGGGACCCTGCTGCCAAAAGCACAGCGGAGGTGCTCCTTACCTACTCCGGGCTTCATGCGGTCCTTGCCTACCGTATCGCAAATAAATTCTATAAAAACGGACATTACCTGACGGCAAGAGTAGTCAGCCAGACGGCAAGATTTTTTACCGGAATAGAAATTCACCCGGGAGCAACCATCGGAAAAGGTCTCTTTATCGACCACGGAAGCGGCGTCGTAATAGGAGAAACTACCGAAATCGGCGACAACTGTACTCTCTACCAGGGCGTAACGCTGGGAGGTACCGGAAAGGATACCGGCAAGCGTCATCCTACGCTCGGAAACAACGTGCTTTGCGGAGCCGGCTCAAAAGTTCTGGGACCTTTCAAAGTGGGTGATAACGCAAAGATAGCCGCCGGAGCCGTCGTACTTAAAGAAGTTCCTCCTGACTGTACAGCTGTCGGAATACCGGCAAAAATAGTAAGAAGAGGCGACCGTAAGGTCCCGCAAAACGACCTTGACCAGGTGCATATTCCCGACCCTGTGGCTCAGCAGCTTTCTCACCTGACCGACAGAATCAGCACCCTTGAAAAAATGGTCGGTTGCTGTTGCGGCGGCGAGGAGTGCGACGATTCCGAGGTTTTCGACGGAATGGAAGAATACGAAGATTCAGGAAGCGGAGTTTGAATCGGCAGATAAGGATAAACTTAACACGCAGTACAGAAAATTACGTAAAAACACCGAAAGCAGTCCGTTTTTCACAGACCGGAAACGCTTACGTCAACCTGCCGGATGCTCAAAAATCCGGCATCCACGATTGCATTCTGTTGAAAACAGGTCACACATCCGACGTCTGAATTTTGTTCAAAACAGGCCAGATACCACCAATTGAATTTTGAAGAGGCAGAAAATGAAGATTTACAATACCGAAACCAGACAAAAAGAAGAATTCGTCCCGCTCGAAGAAGGCAAGGTGAAAATGTACGCCTGCGGTCCTACTGTCTACAACTATTTTCACATCGGAAACGCAAGATGCTTTGTCGTTTTCGATATGCTCCGCAGATATCTGACTTTCCGCGGATATGACGTTACTTTCGTTCAGAACTTCACGGATATTGATGACAAGATGATAAAAAAAGCAAACGAGGAAAACACAACAGTCAAGGATATAGCGACACGTTACATTGCAGAGTACTTCAAGGACGCAGAAGGACTTGGCATAGAAAAAGCCACTTATCATCCGAAAGCGACCGAAAACATCGATCAGATCATTGATATAATTTCGCTATTGATTGAAAAAGGGCACGCATACCGCACGTCCGACGGAGTTTATTTCCGGACCAACAGTTTCCCGGAGTACGGCAAGCTGTCGCACATGAACCGTGACGATCTCGAAGCAGGAGCGAGGATAGAAGTGGACAGCGGAAAAGAGGATCCCCTTGATTTCGCCCTCTGGAAAGCGAAAAAGCCGGGAGAACCGTTCTGGGATTCGCCCTTCGGTCAGGGAAGACCCGGCTGGCACATCGAATGCTCCGCAATGAGCAGAAAATATCTCGGAGAGACCATTGACATACACTGCGGAGGTCAGGACCTTACATTCCCGCACCACGAAAACGAAATAGCCCAGTCCGAATGCTGCTCCGGAAAACAGTTTGTGCGTTACTGGATGCATAACGGCTACATCAATGTCGATAACAAAAAAATGTCAAAATCTCTCGGAAACTTTTTCACTGTCAGGGACGCTGCGGAAAAATTCGGCTATCTGCCGATACGTTTTTTCCTGCTGAGTGCACATTACAGAACTCCGGTCAATTTTTCCGCCGAAACGCTGTCCGCCGCAAAAAGCTCACTTGAAAGAATTTTCAACGCCAGGGAAAGTCTGGTTTTCTACTGCAAAAACGCACCTGACGGCGAAAAGGACTTATCGGTATCAGACAGGCTTTCGGCACATATGAATAAGTTTATCGCCTCTATGGACGACGACCTCAACACTGCCGACGGAACCGCAGTCATATTTGAGCTTATCACCGATATTTTCGCCTGGATAAAGGACGGTATTTCAAAGAGTTCAGCCAAGGAAGCGCTTGCGCTGTTTGACAAGCTTTGCAATCTTATGGGTTACGTCAAAAAAGATTCTTCGGAAAATACAGAGCTTGTACGGTATATCGAAGAACAGATAGAACTGCGTACTGCGGCAAAAAAAGCCAAAAATTATGCCGAAGCTGACAGAATAAGAAAAGAACTGGCAGACAAAGGGGTAACCCTTACCGATACTCCTCAGGGAACCAAATACACGATATCGTAATGTATTTTTTTAATCCGACCTTACTCATGAAACAATGTGTGAGCCGTAAAGAATGAACTTGCGACACTTCCGCCCATCCGTATCAGCATATGGGGCAAGTTCTTTAATTCCGGACTTAAACGGTTACGGGATGCGGGCAAAGCGAAACACATTTTTGCCGTAACAGCATCCGAGGTTAGTTTTTTGATTCATGACGCAAACAGTTACCGGATACGGACGAAGCGAAACACATTTTTGCCGTAACAGCATCCGAGGTTAGTTTTTTGATTCATGACGCAAACAGTTACCGGATACGGACGAATTGATATATAGCCTTAAAGCGCAGATTTACAGCGCAAACGTGTCGGTGTAAAACCTTCGGAAACCAAGTATGAATTTACTTCAACCGAACACCACAGTCGACCGGCTGTTGTATACACCCTCTTGTTTAAACGTCAGATCCGGATACACGTCGGTCTACACCGGAATAGAAAGAAAAAATTTTTAAAAATAAAGGGAGAACAAAAATGGTAAAAGAGAACATGGACTTTCTTATGCAATTCGACCCGGAAGTCGGAAACGCTGTAAAAGCCGAATGTGCGCGCCAGCAGAGAGGAATAGAGCTGATCGCTTCGGAAAACTTCGTGTCGCCCGCGGTTATGGCGGCTGTCGGTTCGGTTCTGACCAACAAATATGCCGAAGGATATCCCGGAAAAAGGTACTACGGCGGTTGCGAATGCGTAGACGTGGTTGAAAACCTTGCTATCGAGAGAGCTAAACAGCTGTTCGGAGCGCAGTTTGCAAACGTTCAGGCTCACAGCGGAGCTCAGGCAAACACGGCGGTCTATTTCGCTCTTCTCAACCCCGGTGACACGGTAATGGGTATGAACCTCGCTCACGGCGGACACCTCACTCACGGTTCTCCCGTAAATATTTCCGGAAAATATTACAACTTTGTCGCTTACGGGGTGACCGACGACACAAATGTCATCGATTACGATCAGGTGGAAAAAAGCGCAAAGGAATGCCGTCCCAAGCTCATTGTTGCCGGAGCTTCGGCTTATCCCAGAATAATTGATTTCAAAAGGCTTTCGGAAATTGCAAAGAGCGTCGGCGCATATTTCATGGTAGATATGGCTCACATTGCCGGACTTGTCGCCGCAGGACTTCATCCGTCTCCGGTTCCGTACGCCGACGTTACGACCACGACAACTCACAAGACTCTCCGCGGTCCCCGCGGCGGACTTATCCTTACCAACAATGAAGAAATAGCCAAAATGATAAACAAGGCGATTTTCCCGGGTATACAGGGTGGACCGCTTATGCACGTTATCGCCGGTAAAGCGGTATGCTTCGGTGAAGCCCTGAAACCCGAATTCAAGGAATACCAGACCCAGATCGTGAAAAATGCTTCGGTTCTTGCCGACACACTTCTTTCGGAGGGCTTTGACCTTGTCTCCGGCGGAACAGACAACCACCTCATGCTGGTTGATCTGCGCAAGGTCGGAATCACCGGAAAAGCTCTGGAAAAACAGCTTGATGAAGTTTATATCACCGTCAACAAAAACGCAATACCGAACGACCCTGAAAAACCTTTTGTAACCAGCGGGGTAAGAATCGGAACTCCTGCCGTTACTTCGCGCGGCTTCAAGGAAGAGGATATGAAAGAAATCGGAAAGCTTATCAAGCTAACCGCGACGGAATTTGAAACAAAGGCAGACGAGATAAGAGAAAGAGTCACTGCACTTGTGAAATCTCACCCGCTTTATTTCTGAAAAAACAATTTATTTTTATAACAACAATTTGTTGTTGAAACACCTTTGATTTCTGAAATACTGCTCTATTTTTGAAATTAAATTTTGTAAAATGTGAAAAAACTGAATTTTCTCTGACCTCCGCTTATCAGAATAACAATAAATTAACGGCTGCCGCCGGAATAAACCCGGCGCAGCCGTTTTTTTATACTGAATCTTATTTCTATCAACTGCAATCAGTTCAGTAAAGCTTAATCAGATTTTTTTACTGTCTGCCTATCTTTAAGAAAGCTTAATCAGATTTTTTTACTGTCTGCCTATCTTTGAGAAAGCTTAATCAGATTTTTTTACTGTCTGCCTATCTTTGAGAAAGCTTAATCAGATTTTTTACTGTCTGCCTATCTTTGAGAAAGCTTAATCAGATTTTTTACTGTTTGCCGACCTGTTTAAGAAATTCGATACATCTGCGTACTTCTTCTTCGCCGGTCGGGTCGAGCCCTTCGCTCTCTACCACTATCTTTCTGCCGGTCTGCTGTGCTTTTCTGAGCACCTGAAGCACCGGAGCGGTTCCCTGACCGAGCGATTTTCCGACCTTGTCTTTGGTTCCGTCTTTGAGATGGATGAATTTTACCCTGTCGCCGTATTTGTCAAGCAAAGCTACCGGATCTTCCCCGGCAACATACGCCCAATATGTATCTATTTCAAGAAGGACATCAGTTTTTTCGGCAAGAGCATCCATTGTAACTGAACCGTCCGCATTCGGGATAAACTCCTGGTGATGATTGTGGTAGTGAAGCCTTATTCCCTCGCTTTCGAGTATCGGCTGCCATTTGTTTATGTTGCTTACAAGTATTTCGATTTCTTCTTTGTTTCCGTGAGGCGCTCCCGGTATTATCAGATCCCGGCATCCGACATCCTTATGATATTTTACCGTTGCGTCAAAATCGTCGGTCATGAGATTCCAACCGGTGTGGGTGCTGCAAAGCGTCAGACCGTATTCGTCAAGCCAGTTTTTCACCTCTGCGGCAGTATGTCCGAAAAATCCGGCGCTCTCAACCATTTTATAACCCATATCCGCTACTTTTTTCAGAGTTCCGCGGAAATCGTCCTTAGTGATGTCCCTTACGCTGTAAAGCTGTAAACCGTAGTTATTCATATATTTTCCTCCGTGATTTGAGTATGAATATATGATAGCAGATATCATCCGACTTTTCAACATCAATTGTGACAAAATTAAAACCGTTTTTTTGTCTAAACTGCTATCATAGAATTGTTACGATTTTATTGCAAACATGTTATCTGTGTGGTATAATTAACGGACAGTGTGGTGTTATAATGAATAACCCACCTGATACCGGAAAAGAAAGGAATATAATCATGAAACTGCTCGGAAAAGCGCATGATCCCCGATTCTGGGAAAAAGTAAGAAACGACGGTACATTTGAATGGTACCGCAAAGAACTGCTTGAAAGCTACCGCAAATACAGCGAAAAATACCCCGAAGGTCGATATCCGGCGTTGAAGTACAGCGAATTCAAGCTATTCTGGACGACAGGAGACCGAAGCACCTATCAGGCACCTTATTTCGACAGAAGAAGAGCCATGGAAACCGCGGCACTATTGTGCCTGATTTATCCGGAAAACGAAGAGTATCTCAGCTTTCTTATGAACACAATTTACACTGTGTGCGACGAATACACATGGTGTCTGCCTGCTCATCAGGGACAGCTCGAACCGAACAACAATGTCAGAATAGATCTTTTCGCATCGGAAACCGGATTTCAGCTTGCCGAAATTTACACCCTGCTCGGAGAAAGGCTCGAACCTCTCATCAGAAACAGAATAATGGCTGAAACCGAACGCAGGATCATCATTCCGTACAGCTCAGTAAATAATTACGGCTGGTGGGAAAACGGCACCATGAACTGGACGGCGGTCTGTACCGCCTCGGTAGCGTGCACTGTAATGCTTCTTTACCCGCAGCTTATGCCACAGCTTCAAAAGCGTTTTGACGCCTCGATGAACAGCTTTCTTACAGGATTCAAGGATGACGGTGTATGCTTTGAGGGCTGCGGTTACTGGCATTACGGGTTCGGATTTTTCGTGATGTACGCCGATATGATTCGCACCTTTACGGAGGGAAAGACAGATTTCTTTAAGATACCCAAAGTAAAAAAAGTCGCCTGCTTCCTTCAGAATATGTTCCTGTCAGGCAATGCGAGCGTAAGCTTTTCGGACGGCGGCAGAAACGTTACTTATCTGACAGGACTGCTCCATTATCTTAAAAACGAGTATCCCGACGACGTGATAGTATATTCACCGGAGTACGGCAGGAGCGGCGCTGAAAAATTCTGCACACATCTCCGGGGCGCAACATGGTTTGACGAAAGCATTTATAACAACCCGGCTGATAACCGTGTTCCCGTCGAATTTTATGCGCCTGTATCAGAGTGGCTGGTAAAAAGAACGAAAGCTTACGGCTTTGCGGCAAAGGGCGGCAACAATAATGAATTCCATAATCACAACGACGTAGGCAGTTTCATATTCGCAAAAAACGGAAAACAGCTGCTTATGGATTTCGGTTCGGGACCGTACACAAGACAGTATTTTATGAACGAATACCGTTACACAACGGTCGAATGCTCATCTGCGGGTCACAGCGTTCCGATAGTTGACGGAGTTTGTCAGTTTGCCTCAAAAGACGCAAAAGCCGAGGATTTCAGCTTTGAAAACGGGGTGCTCTCAATGAACATCGCTCCCGCCTATAAGTGCGAAGGACTGCACAAAATAATTAGAAGTTTCAGACTGACAGAGGACTGCGTGTATCTTACCGACAGCTTTGACTACTCCGGAAACGGAAAAATCACGGACCGTATGGTCACCATGATCAAACCCGAAGTAACGGCTGAAAACAAAATAACAGTCGGCGATGCTACCGTAACCTTTAACCCGGAAATCTGCGATGTTGAAATAAGCAGTAAACCCAGAACTCCGAGCGGAACTTTCTGGTTTATAGATTTCAATCTGAAAGACGGAGTAAGAAAATTTACGGCAACCATAAGATAACATACAGTCAATGTACGGTATACGTCAGTCTCAAACCTTGAAATAAGGTACAGCCGCAAAAAGTTACAAAAAACCGGTGTACAAATTTAAATACAGTATAAAGATACATCGTTAAGAACGACCGGACAAAACGCAGTAATCTGAACGTCACAAAAGCCTGCCGTTTGAAGACCCGGAAATACGTTTTTTTAATACGAAGCATAAGGAGAACTATCATGAATCTGCTGGGAAAAGCTATGGACAAAAACTTCTGGAAAGAAGTTAGGGAAAAGGAATGCTTCACGAAATACCGTGAAGAACTGTTTTACCTCTGGAAAACCGAATGCGAAGACAAAGAAACAATGGCGCTCAGATACAGCGACTTCAAGCTGTACTGGGAAACGGGTGACCGCAGCGTCTATGAGCGCACATATTTCAGCCGCCGTAAAGCTATGGACTGTGCGGCACTGCTTGCGCTGATTTATCCGGAGGAAGAAAAATATCTGACAAAGCTGATGGACGTAATTTACGCCATTTGCGATGAATATACATGGTGTCTGCCGGCGCATCAGGGTCAGCTTGAACCGAACAATAATGTAAGGATCGACCTTTTTGCATCGGAGACCGGTTTTGCTCTTTCTGAAATTTACACAATGCTTGAGGACAGACTGGAACCTCTTATCAAAAACAGGATACTCGCCGAAACCGAAAGAAGGATAGTAAAGCCTTTCACGGCAACTGATAATTACGGTTGGTGGGAAAAAGGTACAAGCAACTGGACGGCGGTATGCGAAGGCTCCGTTGCCTGCACGCTTATGCTACTCTATCCTGACAAAGTCGACAGCGCAATGCAGGAAAGGTTCGCAAAATCAATGGAATGTTATCTTTCCGGCTTTACCGATGACGGAATGTGTCTCGAAGGCTGCGGATACTGGCATTACGGCTTCGGATTCTTCACAGTATACGCCGACATGATACGCAAATTCACAGACGGCAAAACAGACTATTTCAAACGCGAAAAG
>CALWJW010000054.1 GCA_944381095.1 uncultured Clostridia bacterium
CAAGGTGACTGGAGTTCAGACGTGTGCTCTTCCGATCTGCATTTACAGAATTGAATTTACCGGCGCCGGATGTCATTATCGGACTGCCTTTTACGGATGATTTCCGGTAGACTCTGAAATCGCACCCATAACGACCCTCTGTGATCTTACCTGCATAAAAATCCGCATCCTTTCCATATACTGAGAATGTAATCTTTTTTATTTCTTCGGGTAGCTCATCATACAGTCTTTTCCCGTACGGATCACCTGTGTTTATCACCGCCGAACTGCAATTTCTTATAAGCGATGCTTTACAACCGTAATATTCTTCCATATCTTTGTGTTCTTTCGGGCTTATATGGTCGGTTCCGAGATTAAGAAAGCAGCCGTAGTCAAACCTGATCCCATATGTCCTTTCGGTCTTTTGAGCCTGACTTGATATTTCGCAAACTATATGCGTGCACCCGCTATCCAGAGCATTTCTTGCAGCTTTATGAAAATCTATCGCTTCCGGTGTAGTAAGCCTCGGCGCATTTTCGTCCAGGAAATCATTGAGTATCCCGCTCTTTATTTCCGGATTTTTACCGAGTACCGAATTTATGTAGTGCACCGCCGTAGTTTTTCCCTTGGTTCCGGTAACTGCGATGCTTCTCATCTTTGACATCGGATCCCCGTAAAACCTGGCAGCGGCGATAGCCATTGTCCTGCTGATATTTCTGACTTTCACAACTGTTACCGGAAGTGCAGATATCAACTTTTCGGCGTCAAATCCTATGCCGGCCGGGTATATTATCGCAACAGCTCCTTTTTTTTGTGCTTCTTCTGCGTATCGTGCCGAAAACTTCTCTCCCTTACAGAAAAACAGACAGCCATTTCCGCACCTGCGACTGTCATATTCAAGTCCGCTTACCCTTGTTCTCCTGTCGTTTGATTCTCGTATCTCAATCTTTTCTTTGCAGTCACTGACCGCTTCCAGAAATTCTCCAAGATTCATTGAGCTTATGTATTCCATTGTCTCTCCTCCGTTTAACCTTTTTAACTCTGCTATATTTCATTAAGGTCATTAAGGCTTCTTTTCTCTTAAAGTTATATGCTGAACACTCTGTTTTTTTCACTTTTTTTATGCATAATATCGGTATATAGCAAATTTACACAAAAATTATATTTTTAACACTTAAATTTTTCCTGTAAAAAATTCACACAAAATGTTGAAATCGCACGTTTCTTTTGCTATAATAACAGTGTATACAGCTTTTAGCCAATCCGTATCAGAATTTATCGGGAGGATGTTGTTATGGAAATGGATGAAATAAAAGGTAAACTTACCGTTATCGGAACAAGCGGTTGCGATGAGTTTCTTAAAGAGGTGGATTATTGGCTGAAAACATGGCAACTCACCTCTGATTCAACTATCATAAAGCCGCAGTACATAAGGTTCGGTACCGGAGAAGCAAAAACCGTTATCAGCGATTCGGTGCGCAGTCATGACATATTTATATACGCAGATATGTTTAATCACGGCGTTACCTTCAAGATGTATGAAAAGGAATATCCGATGAGCCCTGACGACCACTTTCAGGATCTGAAACGTCTTATTTGCGCAATCGCCGGAAAAGGAAGAAGAGTAAACGTGATCATGCCGATGATCTACGAAGGACGTCAGGATAAGAGAACACTTCGCGAATCGCTTGACGCTGCTATTTCTCTGAAAGAGCTCGCCGATATGGGTGTTGTTAATCTCGTGTCCTTCGATATACATAATATAGGGATTCAGAACGCAATCCCGATGTGCAGCTTCGATAACGTTCACCCTACTTACCAGATGATCAAAGCTCTTCTTAAAAAAGTCCCGGATATCGCCATCAACCGTGAAAAGCTTATGATGATATCACCTGACGAGGGCGGTATGAATCGCTGTATGTATTATTCCTCCGTCCTCAAACTTGAACTCGGCACTTTCTACAAGAGACGTGATTACAGTGTCGTGAAAGACGGTAAAAACCCGATAAAAGCTCATCAGTATCTCGGAAAAAGCGTAAAAGGAAAGGACGTCATTATTGTGGATGACATCATTTCTTCCGGGGAATCAGTTCTCGATGTTGCACGTCAGCTGAAATCACGCGGCGCTCAGAGAGTTTTTGTTTTTGCTTCTTTCGGCCTTTTCTGCAACGGTCTCAAAAAGATAGACAAAGCCTACAAAAACGGCGTGATCGATCAGATATTTACCACAAACCTTATTTACCGTACTCCTGAGCTCAGACAGAGAGAATGGTACACAGAAGTTGATATGTGCAAATATGTTGCTCTTATTATTTCGGCTCTTCACACAGATCACAGTATAAGTTCCCTGCTCAACCCCGTTGACAGGATCCATAAGCTTCTCGATACTAAAATCGATGAAAACGGTATGCTAAGACCTGAATACAAAGATACTCTCTGAAAATTCATTTGACCTCTGTCATTATGCCATTAGTCATTTATACTTTTACTCTTCTTTTGTCTGCCGGGACATTATAATTAAGTTCGGCTCAACAAAAAAACGTTCCGCACAAACGGAACGTTTTTTTGATATGACTTTCTACTTACTGCTAAGACATGTTTCTGCGTTTTTTCGCAAAAAACTTTAATTTACCGATTGAATTCTTTTTGGTTGCTGTCGGAAAATCAACTGAGTTCTACTTTCAGGAAGTCACCACTCTCGAAAGCACTGAATTACCACTTCCCTTCCGGACGGCCGCCCATTGTTCAGCAGTACCGGCGTACCTTATTTCATCCGGAGCGCTGCAACCCTCAAACGCCAATGTTTCTATCTGCGACAAACTTGACGGCAGATAAAGCGTTATGTTTACCGTCCCGTACAGAAAACCTCTGCCGATGTAAGTGACTCCTTCGGGTATGACAAGAGTTTTCAGATCCATCAGAAGCGCAAAACATGACTGTCCTATCGCTGTAACGCGGTATCCTCCCAAAGTTTCAGGAACGGTTATGCTTATCTCCTCCCCCTCCTCAGGCGAAGCTGAAATCAGCATAACTGTTCCATCCTTTAAAAGACCGTACTGATAAATACCTTCTGACCGCAACACGTCATCTGCTCTTTCCGGAGCGATAATCTGAATTTCCGGGTTTGTTTGTCCGCGGTAAAACACACCGTTTTGCTCCAATAAAAGCAAAACGACAAGGATGACCGCAACCGCAGCTGTCACCAAAAGAATGACAAAAGCCCTCCGGTTGTTCTTTTGGGTGTTTACAATTTTTTCTTTTCTCCGGGACATAGATCTCCTCACATTGTTTTATAGTCGGCAAAATATCCGATAGCTGATTCAATAAGAGGCATTGTTTTATCTTCTCCTGTAACCGAACTCAGCTGTCCCATTATCAATCCGTTTTCCGAGCATACCGCGTCTATTGAATACGACGAGATTCCCGCGTCGTTACCGATTGCATACTGTGAGGATATTCTTCCGCCGTAAGCGAGATACTCAGCGTAATCCCCGTCAATTTCCATCCGGAAATCACCCGTACTGAGGTACATTTTGTACGATTTTCCCTCCTCGCATTTCCTCATAAACGGCGAAAATCTCGATGCACATACCGATTCTACCGACTCATTTACTGTTTCCCCTCCATTGGTCAGGAATCTGACCTTTTCCGCGTCCAGACCGAGGAGCCCGCTTTCGGAAAGGGATCGTACAGCGCTTCCGAATCCGCATATAAGTCCTTTTCTATCTTCAACGGCTGACAACTCTGCCCTCACACGTTTATCAGTCAGAACAGCAGTCAGGAAAGAGTGCGAACTAATACCGTTACCCAGCCAAAGTATGTCTGTCTTTTTAAGATTTCTCACGAAATCTGTCATGTTATTTTCGGTGAGCGGGAAAACCTTCACGTCCGCTCCGAGCTTTTCAAAACGATATCTTATCTCGTTCTGCGGTACTGTGTACTTAGTCTGACAGATAAGCACTCTGACCTTATTCTCCGCTACCGGCTTCACCTTGCCGTAATTATCGTTTATCTCCCTTAGATAAAGGTAACTTTTTCTGTCGAATCTGGCAAGAGCTTTTTCTTCGTCCTGACCGACGAGCTCACTAAGATTTATATCATTGCCTTTACCCGTAAAGGTAAATTCATCGGTTACATAACCGATAAGTTCTGCTTTTCTCGGCAATTCGACGCCTTCAGCAAGCTCAGCTATCAGTCCTAAATATGTGTATCCGAAAAGTGTTTCCACCGACACCTCGGCGCTGAATCTTATACCTTTCCGGTTCACCTTGCACATTTCCAACAACACCGTAGCTGCCGTTTTGGCATTTACACTCTTCATTGAGAGTATCTTTCCGCTTCCGCTCAGCGCACTTACTTCATTTATCATTTCCGTAAGTGACTCCCCTCCGGGGAGAAGACTGTTTTTCGGCGTTTCCGACTTTATCAGCACGACCCTTGAACCCGACTTGACAAAAGCGTCTTTTACAAGCCTGCCGGATTTTGCCGTACAAAATGCAAACGCAGTCACACTGGCGGTGTTTTCATACTCCTCACTGCCTCTTATGATCGATATTCTGCCACCCAGTGACGGCACCCCGAGCTGTACCTGTGCCTCGTAAGCTCCGAGCATTGCTGCCACTGATTTTCCTATGCGTTTGCTGCTGTTTCTGTGCTCCGGAAAATATTCCTGAAGCGTCAGACGTATTTCCCTGTCTCCGTATCCGGCAGCAACAAGCTTCATCACTGCACCGCCTACCGACAGATAAGCTCCTTTGAAGGGATCTTTGGCGCTTATTTCCGGAAGATTTCCACAGCTGACCGCCGAACATATATTATCTCCTGATTTATCGGTTATCGGCATTCCGCAATAACTCAGTTCTCTCAGAGAAACTTCGGTTTCTCCTGCCCTGAATTCCATACCTGCTCCGCTGCCGCCTACTGCACGGTTGAAAACATGACTGTATTCACATTTCAGAGGTTTCATATCCTTTGCAGAAATTTCAAAACCTATTCTGTAATCATATCTGCCGGTATGACCGAACAGTTTTTTAATGGCGCTTACCTTTTCAAGAGACGCCTTGACCTTTTCTAACGCCTGAGAAACCGGAAGTTCACCTGACTTTTCGATCTGGGCGCTTATATGCTTTTCCGCACCTCCGTTGAACAAAAAATCGTGTGTAAGTGACGCGATGATCCTTCCTTCACGGTCTTTGACAGTAAATCTTTCTCCGTCCGTGACCTTTGCCACCATTGCACATTCCAGTCCCTCCGAGGAACAAAGACTTTCAAGAACGGCAGAATTTTCGCTTCTTATGCAAACTATCATGCGTCCCGCCGACTCTGACAGCAGTATATCGGTAGCACTGAGTCCTTCATATTTGAGAGGAAATCTCGCACAGTCAATCTCCGCACTGCGTACAGTTTCTCCTATTGCGCAGATGACACCTCCGCTACTGACATCGTTTACGGCAACAACTATATCGGAAAGCTTCGGATTGACAAAAAGCCTTTGAAGTGCCGCCATTTCTCCGGAGTCGCTGACCGGAATAAATTCACCTACCGGATTTTCTTTGCGCTGCGACAAATGTCCGCATTCCAGACCGTCGGCACCGGTTCTTCCTCCTATGAGATATATGCGGTCATTTACCTGCGGTGATTTTTTCGCCATTTTCTCATTGCTGTCTTCTCTGCAAACAGCAGTCTGAAAACACACCTCAAGCTGTTTTTCGGAATAAATATCATTCAGCGTCTCATCACATCTGCTGCACGGTACTCCGGCAAGTGCGGCACTCTGCGCATAACCTGCTGCCGCTTTCATCATTTTAAGCCTGCTTTTTTCATCGTTTCCGCATCCGTATACCATATGGCTGTCACAGACATACGCAAAAGCGCAGTAAAGATCTTTGAGTGCACCTTCCACACTGCCTGACGCGCCGTCGTAAGGCACAAGCGTAGCAGACCGGTTATGACTTTCGTTTTTTGCCAGCATTACATAGCTGTCGCTCTCGTCACCGCTCTGTATCTTTAACCCGCAAAGCTTGGATGAAACGTAAACCGTGTCTTTGGGTTTAAGCGTATCGAGAGCGGCACGTGATATATCGGAAAGCGACGGCTCGTTTGACTGTCGTGACTGTCTGTATTTCTCATATACAGCCCTTATTGCCGCGTCATCTGTCTCCACGCTGTCGAGTATGGTAGCAAACGTCGTGTGTCTGAATTTCTCCGAAAAAAATGCGTCGATTATTTTAAGTTCGGCAAAAGTCGGTTCTCGGCTCTCGGACAGAAAATAATTCTGCGCACACATCATATCGTCGATTTCCATCTCTATCCCGTAGCTTTTTCTGATTTTCATCAGATCAGTGTACTGTGCCGTTGTGAAATTCTCGACGGTCTTCCCGTTCTCAGTTTCGGGAATAGTAATGGCTGTGTCTTTTGCATCGCCCATAACGTAAGGGTTTATATTATCGCTGAAAAAATGTTCCTTATCGCTTTCTTCCGTTCCTGCCGCAAATGTAAGCTCTATTCCCATTGACGTCACAAATCTTGTATGCGGCTTTATAGTTTTCAGCACCGAATTAAGTTCTTTCAGCTGTATATCTCCGCGACCGGGTCGATAGTAAAAAACTGCTGTGTTTTGTTGTCTTCCGGAATAATCAGTCTCGGCGACTGTTTCTTCCGCCCCGATTAGCCTAGCTATTCTTTCCTTTGCTTTTTCATCGGTTTCAAAATTTATCTCAAAAAAATTTCTCGCTTTCAGAAGAATTTTTCCGGGATCATAGAACTGCTGTTCCGAAGCTTTTATATAAAATCGATATTTCATCAAAAATACCCCGATCGGTTAAAGTTAATTGTTGCTTTTATATCAAACGCCGGCAAACCGAAAGTACGATATTAAGGCGTAAAATCTTTGACAAGCCGATTATACTACATTTACCCATCTTTGTCAATGAGCATTTTTTACATAAATATAATACAATGTTTGTAATAATTTTTTCGCGAGATGTTATGGGTTTTACCGCAAGCACCGGCAACTTGATATGCGAACTGTCGGAAAAAAATGTCGCAGAAAAATGAAAATTTTGGCTCTTGAATATTGAAAAGCCTGAAAGCATGTGGTATAATTATCTCTGTAATGCAAACAGAAAGGAATTTTACTGCCATGAGCATAAGAACCGCTATTTTCGGGTACGGCAATCTCGGAAAAGGAGTCGAACTGGCTATCCGGAATAATCCCGACTTCAATTTAGTCGGAATTTTCACTCGACGTGACCCGGAATCCGTAAAAATTTATACTCCCGGAGTTAAGGTTTACCACGCCGAAAAAGTTTTCTCCATGAAAGACGAAATAGACGTCCTCATTATCTGCTCCGGAAGCGCCACGGATCTCCCCAAACAGACGCCGGAACTTGCTGCGTATTTCAACGTTATTGACAGCTTTGACACGCACGCCAATATCCCTGTTCACTTTGAAAAGACCGACGCCGCAGCAAAGGCTGCCGGAAAGATCGCCATTATTTCCGTGGGATGGGATCCGGGAATGTTTTCACTGAACCGTTTGTATTCCGCTTGTATTCTGCCGGACGGTAAAGATTATACATTCTGGGGAAAGGGTGTAAGTCAAGGGCACTCCGACGCGATAAGGAGAGTTCCGGGTGTAAAGAACGGTAAGCAGTATACAGTCCCCGTTCCGGAAGCGCTTGAAGCTGTCAGAAGCGGAAAAAATCCGGAACTGACGACTTCGCAGAAACATACAAGAGAATGCTTTGTAGTAGCCGAAGACGGCGCAGACAAGGCTGAAATAGAACGGCAAATCAAAACTATGCCCAACTATTTTGACGAATACAACACCACGGTCAATTTCATCACCGAAGAAGAGCTTGCCGAGAAACACGGCGGTATTCCTCACGGCGGATTTGTCATCAGGTGCGGCAAGACCGGACTGAATAATGAAAACAGCCACATAATTGAATACAGCCTCAAGCTTGACTCAAATCCGGAGTTCACCGCTTCTGTGCTTGTAGCATATGCCCGCGCCGCTTACAGACTTAGCAAAGAAGGTTTTTCAGGTTGCAAAACGGTTTTTGACATCGCTCCGTCCTACCTGAGCATTTATTCATCAGAAGAACTCAGAAAGCATTTCCTCTGATAATCCAAGATATTTACGCCGAAACTGAAACAGAAGACGGCTTGACTCGGTCAAGCCGTCTTCTCGTGTTGACGAAATTTGTATGCAAGGAATTTCAACGGAACATGGAGTCAAAATCAATCGTCGGGATATAACCCTCATCTTTCTTTTTTCCGTCTTCGCCTGCGACCTCGGAGCTTACAGCTTCCGGACTTCCAGGCTCTTTTCTTTCGCTGTCAGTCAAATCAAAGGCGTTGTCTTTGGAAGCTGATGTACTGTCAAAATCGAACTGCAACTGTCCCGGCACTTCAACATCGGGATCGTTATCCGTTCCGTCAACGACGGTTTCAGCCGACACCGTCTCAACCTGCGGCTCGGTTACGGCAACTGCCGCCTCTTCGGTAACTGCTTCGCTCGGCGCCTGAATTTCTGCTTCTTCCGCTGATACGTCACAAGCTGTTTCGCTTTGTGCTTTCGTTTCCTCTTCGGAGACCGGCTGTGCGGTTATTGTGTCTGTCTGCGCTTCGTCACTTATCTCCGCGGACTGTTCTGCGGCATAAGCTATGTCATTTTTCACTTCAAGCTCACCCGTAACTGCGGATTCAGCCACTACCGTCTCAACCTGCGGCTCGGTTACGGCAACTGCCGCCTCTTCGGTAACCGCTTTGCTTTGCGACTGAATCTCTGCTTCTTCTGCTGAGCTGTCACAAGCTGTTTCGCTTTGTGCTTTCGTTTCCTCTTCGGAGACCGGCTGTGCGGTTATTGTGTCTGTCTGCGCTTCGTCACTTATCTCCGCGGACTGTTCTGCGGCATAAGCTATGTCATTTTTCACTTCAAGCTCACCCGTAACTGCGGATTCAGCCACTACCGTCTCAACCTGCGGCTCGGTTACGGCAACTGCCGCCTCTTCGGTAACCGCTTTGCTTTGCGACTGAATCTCTGCTTCTTCTGCTGAGCTGTCACAAGCTGTTTCGCTTTGTGCTTTCGTTTCCTCTTCGGAGACCGGCTGTGCACAGACAGTTCCGTTCTGAGTTTCTGTATCTGCCTGAGTATTAGTTTCTTCGTTTTCGGCTGTTTCTTCGCCAACCTTGGACACTTGTCCGTCAGAAGCTCTGCCTTCTGAAATCTTTGTCAAAACATCCTCATCGCAGAAATTATGTTCTATCATTTCGGCTTCTGTATAGTAAACCGTATTATCCTCGGGATGCATTGCCTGCAATGACTGAATATTGTAAACAATGAAATGAGAAACGTACAGTGTCCGGCGGCTTTCGCCTGCATGGTAGCCGTACGCGCTTCCGTACACGCTGCTCATAAGCGCCTTGAAAGTCGGATTGCACTCCGCCAGCAATCCGACGGGATATCTAACCTGTTCGCAGTCGGCAAAATCAGCATAATTGTATATCTTGAATTCTTCAAGATTCAGATAATCCGAAAGTATTCCGGAATATGTATTGAGAAGAAGCGCTCCCCTGAAAACTTTTTCAAGTTCGGCAGGCGACGGCGTAGCGTACCTGAATGTCATAAACATGTACCTTGCTCCGCTCTCATCCGACATCTCAGAAAACTCAGACGAAATACATTCTCCTATCTTTTCCCCGAGTATCATTGATACCGCTTCCGGTATCGCAGCTGCATTACCGGCGGTACAGCCCGGCTTAGTCACTGCTCTTATCACTATAAAATCGAGCATTACGCGCAGACTGTTTTCGTCACTGAATTTAGCTACTATCCCGCTCAGCTTGTTAAGCATATCGGCAGGCTCGTCTATGCAAAACACTTTTTTCACCGGCTTGATTTCCGCAGGCTTGAAAAAATACGCCCCGTTTTCTTTGTTCAGCGTGTAACTCTTTCCGTTGGCTTTGAAAGCAGTTTTCCCCAATGCTTCCTCAATCGTTAATGAGTTAGCTATATACGTATTTCTGCTCTCAGCCGGTTTGCTCTCAACATATGCGGCAACCTTCCATGAATACTCGCTATCGGTGTTATAATCGCTTTTCAGTATCTTTCTTCCGCAGAAATCTATCGCCGTATCGTATCCCGGCCCGAAAAATTCATCCCATTTTTGTTCTGCCTCGGCTGTTCTTGCCTGCTGCTCCGCCAGACTTTCGCTATCAGTCGCTTCGGTTATGATATACCTGCCATCAGCATCAGTCTCTATGCCGTACTTTTTGTCATTAACTGTAAAGTACGGATAACTGTCTCCCTTTTCCTCAGCTGTTTTCAGGTGAACACAAATGAAGTTACCGATATCGTTTGTCCCGCCGGCACTCTTGGGAAGTTTATATACAACCGTCCAACCGAATTTGGAAAATTTCTGCTCATAGGCACTTTTGTTTATCTTTCTGCCGGCAAAATCGACCGTCTCAACAGCTTTTCCAAAGCCTATCTGCCAGATTTTCATTGCACCCTTACGGTCCATTCCCATATTTTTCCTTTCTTGCTCTCAGTACGTAGTCGCTTATGTTGGTTTGTCGTATTCTATCAGTCTATCTGACTGTATTCTTCCCATATAGTATACCATAACAGGCAGTTTGTGTCAAGAGAATTTTGTCGCATTTTACCTGCTTTTAATGTTTTACGCCTCTGCATTTAACTGTCCGAAAAACTCAGCTCTCCTTCGCCATTTCTTCTTCCACTGCTTTTCGCAGTCCGGCTATCAGGCTTTCGTCGCATTCCGGGGTGTTTTCGAGCGGAAATTTCAGTCCGCATTTTCTGTATTTTTCCACACAAAGCTTTCTGAACGGCAGAAGCTCTATCTTTACCGGGTTGCAAACCGATTTTGCTATCCGTACCACATCCGCAACGCTCTCCTTGCTGTCGGTAAGTCCGGGAACCACCACGTGTCTTATGATGATATCCTTACCCGCCTTTTGGCATTCAGACAGAAATTCCATGACATCGGACAGTCTTTCCCCTACCAACTCTTGGTACTGTTTTTCGTTCGGAAATTTTATGTCGCACAGCACGGTATCGGTGTTTTTTATGACTCTCAGTATTTTCCCGTCAGGTTTGCGTCCTGCTGTGTCAAGCGCGGTATTTATTCCTGCTTCGTGCAGCTTTTCAAAAAGCTCGGAAACAAACTCGCTTTGCATCAGCGGCTCACCTCCTGAAACGGTCACACCGCCGAGATCTCCGAAATAAGGTTTATACCTTTTCACTTTTTCAGTTATCTCAGACGCCGTCATTTCCGTTCCCGCACCGAAAACCCTTGTGTCCGGGTTATGGCAGTACGGACATCTGTACGGACATCCCTGCATAAAGATGACATATCTTATTCCCGGTCCGTCGACCGCTCCCAGACTCTGAAAAGAATGTATTCTTCCCTTTGTTTCCATACTCCTGTCCTCCACACTGACACAATAAAAAAACTTGTTTCTTTACCTGATTTTAACACTTTTTTGCTTGATTATTCACGTATATTCAAAATCCGGGTGCCGTAAAACACCCGGATCCCTCATTTTGAATCAGATTTTTTTGATCGGTCTCCGCCGGCAACTGATACTTTAAACTTAGGTCTTATTCAATATCGTCCGACCGGCAATTTTCAGACACTTTCGTGGAATGTTCTTGCAATAACTTCTCTCTGCTGCTCTTTTGACAGTTTGTGGAAGTTTACGGCGTAACCCGAAACCCGGATTGTGAGATTCGGATACTTTTCCGGATGCTGCGAGGCATCTATCAGCATTTCCCTGTTGAAAACGTTAACATTCAGGTGCTGTGCTTTCTGTCTGAAATATCCGTCGATTATGCTGCAAAGATTTGCGTATCTCGTCTCATTGTCTCCGCCCAATGCCTGCGGTACTATGCAAAATGTATTGGAAATTCCGTCCTTGCAGACTTCGTACGAAAGTTTTGCAACCGAGTTGAGCGACGCAAGAGCTCCGCTGCTGTCTCTTCCGTGCATAGGATTCGCTCCCGGAGCAAACGGCTCTCCGGCACGTCTGCCGTCCGGAGTGTTACCTGTTTTCTTTCCATACACAACGTTTGACGTTATGGTAAGTATTGAAAGCGTATGCTCGGCATTTCTGTAAGTCGGTATCTTTTTCAGTTCATTGAAGAACAGCTGTACCTGCTCCTTTGCGATAAGGTCCGCCCTGTCGTCGTCGTTTCCGTACTTCGGGAAATCTCCGGTAGTTTCAAAATCGGTGATAAGTCCTGTCTCGTCCCTGATCACCTTTACTTTGGCGTATTTAATTGCGGACAGAGAATCGCAGAGTACCGAAAGTCCCGCTATTCCGAAAGCCATGAATCTGTGCACATCGGTATCGTGCAGCGCCATCTGGAGCTTTTCATATGCATACTTGTCGTGCATATAGTGGATCATATTCATCGCTTTGACATATGTCTGCGCAAGCCACGGACGGTATATTTCAAGAAGATGCATTACCGTATCATAGTCAAGATATTCACCCTCGAATTTTTCGCCTGCGGGCGCGACCTGCGTTCCGGTTTTTTCATCTCTTCCGCCGTTAAGGCTCATAAGGAGGAGTTTGGCAAGATTAGCCCTCGCTCCGAAGAACTGCATATCCTTTCCGACTCTCATAGCAGAAACACAGCACGCTATCGCATAGTCATCACCGAAAACCGGGCGCATTACGTCGTCATTTTCGTACTGTATTGAGTCGGTATCGCATGAAACCTTTGCCGCAAAACGCTTGAATGCCTCCGGAAGTCTCTCAGACCACAGCACGGTAAGGTTCGGCTCAGCGGAAGGATTCAGGTTGTACAAAGTGTTAAGTATTCTGAAAGACGATTTTGTAACAAGAGTTCTTCCGTCCTCACCCATACCTCCTATTGCCTCGGTTATCCACATAGGGTCACCCGCAAACAGCTCGTTATACTCCGGCGTACGCAGATGCCTTGCCATTCTGAGTTTCATTACGAAATCGTCGATTATCTCCTGTATGTCAGATTCGGTATACTTTCCGCTTGCGAGGTCTCTCTCAAAGTAGATATCAAGGAACGTCGACGTTCTGCCGAGACTCATCGCCGCCCCGTTCTGCTCCTTTATGGCTCCGAGATATCCGAAATACAGCCACTGTACCGCTTCTCTCGAATCGGAAGCCGGTTCAGATATATCATAGCCGTACATCTGTGCCATTTCCTTCAACTTTTCAAGGAAAGAGATCTGCTTGTAAAGCTCTTCGAGCAACCGTATCTCACTCTCACCGACGTTTCCGTCCCCGATCCTCTTTTTGTCCTTTTTCTTTTCCTCTATCAGCCTGTCTACACCGTACAGCGCTACCCTGCGGTAATCTCCGATTATTCTTCCGCGTCCGTACGCATCCGGCAGACCGGTTATTATTCCCACGTGACGCGCTGCCCTTATTGCCTCGTTGTAAACTCTGAAAACTCCGTCATTATGAGTCGTCTTGTAACGGAACTCCTCTTCTACTTTTTCCGAAAGCTCGTATCCGTACGCCTTGCAAGCCTTTCTTGTCATATTTATTCCGCCGAACGGGTTGACTCCTCTCTTCAAAGGCACATCTGTCTGAAGTCCTACTATTATTTCTTTGTCCTTGTCCAGATAACCCGGCGCATAGGTAGTCAGCGACGTTACCGTCTCGGTATCTATATCGTATACACCGCCGCGTCTCTGCTCTTCTTTCAGCAGATCGCTGAGCTTTGCGTTTAATTTTTCAGTTCTGTCCGTCGCTTTGGCAAGGAAACTTTCGTCCCCCTCATACGGCGTATAATTTTTCTGTATGAAATCCCTTACGTTTATTTCATTCTGCCATATCCCGTTTTTGAAACCGTTCCACTGTTCCATTTTTGTTCTCCTTTTCCAGTTTTTTATTCCTGCCGGTTTTGCCGACAAAAAAAGCAACACCCCGCACTGATGTGCCGGAAGTATTGCCCAGACGGTCGGCAAATTCTCACTGAATCTCACCGCAGTTAATTCTGCCGGCATTATTTTCATAACGCTTTTCCGTCAGAGATTCGTATTGAACTTGTTGGATATATTGTATTGCTTACGGTAATAGTATACCACATATTGTGTTCATTGTCAATAAAAAAAGAAAAAA
>CALWJW010000055.1 GCA_944381095.1 uncultured Clostridia bacterium
CTTCCGGTTTTTACAGAGCATTCTTGTCTTTGTAATTTATTCGGAAGTACAACTTTTCAGATGAGTGCTTTCAAGAAAGTAAATCATTCAAAATTACACTTATTGCATTTTTAAGGCAAAAGGATCTTCCAATATGCCCATATTCGGCACTTGGTCTGGTTAAAGTGCATTTTTATTTGGGTGAAGTCGATGAACTTAATTCGCTGACGGGAAGAAAAAATCATCAGAAATGAGCTGTTTTTTTAAATAAGCCTGAGCAGACCGAAGCTGTTCAGGCGATTTTCATGATTTGAGATGAATTGTTCATAAGTTTAATATTATCCGCCGGGATAAAGTGCGCCGCAAATCGGAATTTGGACACGGCTGTGAGTTATACGTCTGTTAATTTCAATGAATCGGACAGATGCAGCTTGTTTCAGATTTACATAGATAAAATGTGAACCTAATGAGCTGACTGTGAGTGTGAGCAGTTTAAAAGCATATTCAACGCACATCATTATATCAAAAATTATCGACGCGAATTGCAAATCAGGCAACGAAAATTTATCAATGAAATTTTGTGCTCTCTTTTTACACGGATTTTTTATGTCGGACAAGAAAGCGCCCCATCAACTCAGTTCAGAACAGAAAACGGACGAATAAGAAGCGGCATGACCGAAGCCATGCCGTTACTGTAAAAAGCTGTTTTACTTTCTTATTCCACCCGGTTTTATGTGGGAGAGTTTTATCAGGATAAAGTCCGAATTATGAGAGAAGCTCAGTTGTCAGCTTTTTTTATAACCGCATTTCGGACAAA
Source organism: uncultured Clostridia bacterium (assembly GCA_944381095.1). Taxonomy (GTDB): domain Bacteria; phylum Bacillota; class Clostridia; order Oscillospirales; family CAG-272; genus SIG673. The sequence goes on from CALWJW010000055.1 coordinate 797, forward strand.
CACCGTTTTCGTTCAGAGCGATGCCGCAAAGGGGACAACGGTCAATTTTGTTATGAGTATCAAATTCAGCAGAAGCCGCATTTACTCCGCTGGTAAAGGTGATTTTTGCAATATTGAGCTTATATTTCAGAAGGTCGTAGACGATTTTAATCATTCCCTCAACAGTCATGGTTTCCTTTGTGACGACTAAGCGGCAGTCAGGATAAGCGGTTGCAAGTTCTGTTTTGAATGCCTCTCCCTTCATTTTATTCTGCGGGGCTCCGTTTTTGATTCCCTGTTTTTCGTAGACATCGAGAATAGCCGGCAGAAGAGGGTCGTCCTCTCTCAGAATCAGGGCATGATCGAAATTTTTCAGAACTGACCAAGCGGTTTTTTTGATTTCATTGCAAGGGAATACCATGTTAACGCCGGGTTCGACTGTGTCTTCGACTTCAATTGTAAGTACACCGGTATGACCGTGCAAATACTGTGCTTCCCCCTTGAAACCGTAAAATCTGTGGGCGTACTGTAAATCGAGTGTTGTAATGCTTCTCATTATATTTTCCTCCTTTAAATATATCATTGACGAGCATTGAGCTCGTATCAATTTTGATGATTTTTTTCCTTATTTTTGCAGTCAGGACATAAGTAACTGATATTGAGATCATAGCTGTCAATTGCAATGCCGGTCTGTTCTTCTATTGCAGCAGTAAAGTCAGCGAGATAAACGTCAGAAACAGAACCGCACCGACGGCAGACAAGATGATCGTGTTTTGTGTTTTTGTCAAATCTGTCCGGGCAGCCGTCCAGGCTGATTTTTCGTATTTTTCCGGATTTGTAAAGACTTCCGAGGTTATTGTATACTGTGGCGAGCACTACGCCCGGATATGTTTCTTTCAGCTTGAAAAAAAGCTGTTCAGCTGTCAGATGCTCGTTTGAAGTGACTATCAGTTCAAGTATTTTATCTTCGTATCTCATTTTTCACCTTTTAGAAATATTCTAATTCTAATATATACCAATATATACTATTTGTCAAGAGTAAAAAAATGATGAAAAGTAAATAAATGATGAACAGGCAGGCAGTTAATTGATTACATTGAAATATAAAGTTACCGGAGTATTTTATTGACTGAAAAAAAGCGAACGTTGACGAATGTGTATGACTTTGATTACGGTCAAAAAAACGAAAAAACCGGATAACCGGTTTTTTCATAAAAAGCTGACAGATCAAAAATTCAGTCTGAAAATAAGATTAAGATAAAGTATACAATAATCATAATATACGTTAAACATAAACTAACCCAGAGCGATGTCAAGAATCATCATAAGGGAAAATCCGAAAACAAAAAGCAGCGTAGGAAGATCGGAGGGTTTTCCGTCAGACATAGTAGGCCACATCTCATCGACGACGACATAGATCATGGCACCGGCCGCGAAGCACATCAGGTAAGGCAGGAGATCTATAAGGTAAGCTGCCGCAAAAACTGTGAGGACAGAGCCGAGAGTTTCGACGACAGCAGAAAAAACTCCGAGCAGAAAAGCTTTGAATTTACCTATTCCCCTTGAATACAGCGGCAATGAAATAATAGCGCCTTCCGGACAATTCTGGACAGCTATTCCTACGGAGAGTGCGATAATTGAAGAATAGGTAACGAGAGATGAGTTTGTTTGCCAAGCAGCAAAAGCCACACCTAAAGCCATGCCTTCCGGAAAGTTATGGATGATAATGGCGAGCAAAGGTAAAGCGGACTTTCTGAAAATGGGCAGAGAATATCTGCTTTTGCTTTGCATTTTTCCTATTGCTTTGTCAAGAACATAGAAAAACAAAATACCGATCCAGAAACCGACAGCTGCGGGTATAAAGCTACCGCCCGATAAGTCAAGCGAAGGCATGATAAGACTCCATACCGAAGCGGCGATCATAACACCGGCGGCAAATCCGTTCAAAGATCTTACAAGAAGTCCCTCGGTTTTGTTTTTAAAGAATAAAACGAGTGCTGCGCCGAGGGAGGTGCCTATAAAAGGTATGGCAAGAACTTTCAGAAGAGAGAGAGACATTTAAAAAATAATCCTTTCAGAAAAATAGCATGTATATCAATACAGGTTATGCAGCGATAGGTTAAAGGTGAAAAAAGTTACTCAGATACTTGACAAAAGTAAACAATAAATGTATAATAAAGTGTGAAGATTTAAGAGGAGTCGGTGTATGAAAGAGAAACTGATCAAAATGATAGCCGAATACAGAAATATTCCGGCGGACGAAATAAAGACAGATGAACCGTTTTCAAAAATGGGACTTGATTCGCTTGATATGGCGGAATTTGTGATGAAGCTGGAAGAGGAGCTCAATATTTCTCTTCAAATATCAAAGAAATACGATACGATAGACAAATTTGCCGAGTATATAGAGTCTGTCAGCAGGTAATTGAACCGTACGCATAAAAAAGAGGCTGTTTGTAGAGCGCGGAGCGACAAACAGCTTTCTCATTTGAAAAGATGTGATAATAAGGCGGTATCAAATTTATCAGGATCAAAAACAGAAGTACCAAGAGCGAAGGAATAACAATGATAACACTTAATGAAGCAGAAAAAAGAGAGCTTGTGTGGATAATGGATAATATTTCCGAGCTGTCGTTAGCAATACAGTTCCGAAGTGATTTAAGGACAGCGAAAAACAAGAATATAATTGCCTTTCCGAAGGAGTACAGCGACGGAGAAAAGCTCGCTGTTACAGAAGCGGTCAGGTATTTTCATGAGCTGTACCGGGGACTTGTCGAAGGATATCCTTGCGGAAACCGGAGCATTGCCTCACTGAAAAGTAAAATCTACGTTCTCGGCGGTCTTTTGGAAAAGATAAGCCGCAGTACGGCACAGAGTGATACATAAAATGAATTCCGTTTTTTTATATTGAAAGATTTTTATACGAAATTTTGTGATCCGGAAATTATTGAACGTATTATTGTCACGCCGGTCTCAGATTCCTGAGAGAAGCAATTTCGTTGCGCATGAAATTTAGAATATTTTAAAATGAGGTGAATATATCTGACAATTGCCGTTCGGTCCGGTTTAAGAAGGTAATGTCTGTAAGAAGTTTTGTACAATGGGTTTCAGAGTATTCAAATCAAGTCAGTTTTGATCCCGGTTGCGTGTGATCGGATTCAGGATTGCTTATATCGCTTTCTTGTTTTCGACACGGCATCCTTCCAAGTGCGATACTCTTCCCTCGAACCGGACGGACGTGTAGCTGTTGGTATTCAAGATGCTTCCCGGGAAAAACGGCCGAGCTTGACTTCACGGTCGAAACTTAGAAAACAGTGCAGAGTGTCATAACGGTTTTTTTATTGTACTTTAACAGGGCTGACGGTTGGCGTTGAGAAATTAAAACGGTACGGTCAGGATATCTGCACAGTTTGCGCACACGTAAAAAAGGTTGCGCAGCGTTTCCGTGATGTCCGGTATCTTATACCGGTCGGAAATCGGTGCGCAACAGTGATAGATAATTTATTCAGTCGACATTTTTCAGCGATGAATTCATGTCGATCTTTTTTATTTTCGGATAAAGCAGGAAACTGACTGTAATAACGGAAGCCAGAATGAGCACAGCGGTCACGGCGTACCAGTACCATTCAATGTCACCGACTCTTCCGAATTCAAGATATTTGAAGAAGAACCGCAGGAAAACGTAACCGGCGGGCAGACCGAGTATAACCCCGAACACCGAAGTAATGAAAACTTCACGGTAAATATAAAGCGCAACCTCCGGATTCTGGTATCCGAGAACTCTGAGAGTTGCGATCTCGCGTTTACGCTCCTGAATATTCATGTTGGTAAGGTTGAATACAATGAGGATGCTGAGAGCAACGGCGAAAACTATTATAACAGAAGCAATTATTGCGAAGCTTCCTGCCATTGAAACAGGTATTTTTTCGGTATCGGGATTTTTTGAGATGCTGTAAAGTCCGAAGCCGGCGTAAACCAAAGCAGTCGATCCCAGAACAGAAATCACCGTCATGGTAGTATGGGCAATGTATCTGCAAATATTTCTGACAGAAGATTTGAAACGGAACGGAAGCGGTTTCCAGATAAAAGTTATCCGTTCAAATATTATTTTTCTTCCGGCTTTTGGCGATTTTGGATGAAGCAGATTACACGGCTGTGTTTTCAGGGTTTTTGTCGCAATGAAAACTGTAATGAAAGTGATAAAAGCGATCGTCAGGACCGAAGCGACAATCCCGGGGACGTAATTTCTGAGAGAAGTCATTTCCGGCATGAAAAAAGTAGCGTCAAAAGCCGGATATATGACGTACGGGAACAAGGTTACCCCGACGGCTATGCCGATCACTGTTCCGAAGGCAGTACCGAAAAAGGAAAAAAGGATATATCTGAGTATCACCGGAAATCTTCCGATACCGAGAGATCTGTAACAGCCCATAAGCGAACGTTCTTCTTCAATCAGCCTTGAAAGGGTGGAATAGACGACAAGACAGGAAACTATGACAAAAAACGCCGGGAAGACTGCTGCAACCGCAGTTATTTTTTTACTGAGGCTTTTGGTGTATTCGTGTGTGACATTTTCATTCAACGTTATTGCAAAGGTCTGATCGTCAGTAAATGATTTGCAGGCTTCTTCGACGTAATCGGAATAACTGTCAGAGTAGATATCCGGTTCTTCATCGAAGCGCAGACGTAAATAAAGGTCGGTCGTGATCTTCGGGAGCGACATGAGTTCATAGTCAGCGTAGCAGATATATTTAAGCGGATCGCCGTTCAGATCCGGCTCTTCATCCTTTGTGATGTACAGAGGATTAGCCACTGTTCCGGTTACGGTGTACTCCTTGCCGGATATTTCCAGCTTGTCTCCGATATTTACATCCTGACATATTCTGTCTATCAGGATTTCATTGTCGGAAGTGGGATAATATCCGTCTGTCAAGGTGAGCTTATTTACACTGTCGTTAAGACCGTTTACGATAAAAATACGTGTGCCGTCAGTTTCAAAGACGGTAACCTCTTTCAGTTCCTCGACATAGCCGTTATTTTTTATATCGTCTATCTGTTTATCGGTGAATCCGAAAACCGAAGATGTTTTCAGAATGACGTCAACGCCGTTGTTTTGCTTATAGTATTGCTGGATGGAGTCTGTCATAAGGTCGGAAAGAGTACCAAGCCCGGTAACGAAAGCAATACCGACAAAAACAATCAGCATTACCGAGATAAAACGGCTGAAATTGGAGGAAAAGATTCTGAGGGTGTTTTTTGCAAAAACTTTTTTCACCACTCAATGTCCTCGATTCTTTGAGGATTTTCGTTTAACTCTTCTTTTATTATCTGTCCGTTTTTTATGCTGAGAACTTTATCAGCCATATTTTTCAGAGCCGAGTTATGAGTGACAATGATAACGGCTTTATTTTCTTTTTTGCAGATTTCGTGCAGAAGAGAAAGTATTTTTTTCCCGGTTTCATAGTCAAGCGCTCCCGTCGGCTCATCGCAGAGAAGCAGTGAGGAGTTTTTTGCAATCGCTCTGGCGATTGAAACTCTTTGCTGTTCACCACCTGAAAGCTGTCCCGGAAAATTGTCAATGCGATTTTCAAGACCGACCGCTTTCAAAGCGTCTTCACTTTTCATCGGGTTTTTACAGAGCTCGGAGGCAAGCTCAACGTTTTCTTTTGCTGTTATGTTTGGTATGAGGTTGTAAAACTGAAAAACGAAACCGACGTTTTTTCTGCGGTAATCTGTAAGCTTTCTGTCGCTGATATTTTTAAGTGAAACCCCGCATGAGACGAGTTCGCCGGAGGTTATTGTGTCCATACCGCCGATCAGGTTCAGAAGTGTGGTTTTACCGGCGCCGCTCGGACCTACGATCACAACAAATTCACCCTCATTCACCGTAAAAGAAATGTTGTCAGCTGCTGTTACGGAATTCTGACCGCTTCCGTAAATTTTGACGACATTTTCGGCTTTTATTACAGTGTTTGCCATTTTATTTCCTTTCTTTTGGATAACAAATTATCTGAAACAGAAAAAATAAAACTTTATATTGACTTTAATCTACAATTGTATTATAATATACATGTGTTTATTTTACAACCGACTGATTTTGATGTATTGATATCAGACAAACAAAATTCCGGAAAATGTTGATTTGCCGGAATTCCGGCAGAATTTGTCGGTTTATGAATGATAGTCGTATAAATCAGTTAAAAATTGTTCATTAAAACAAAGTATTAAAACATTCAAAAGACAAAAGTTGAGATAAATAATATAAAATAAGACGTAATTTGAAAACGTAGATTTTTGAATTTCAGTAAAGTATCTTTTTTGTGAATAAAGCCGGATATATAATTGAGCTGAGTGTAAACAAAAGCGGAGGTGAACCGATGAAAGAAAATCAGAGAATAATGCTGACAAAAAAACTTCTTAAAGAGGCGCTTATAAAAATGCTTCAGACAACGTCGCTTGACAAGATAAGTATAAGTGCGTTATGTGAAAATGCCGGTATTAACAGATCGACATTTTACAAATATTACGGAAGTCAGTATGATCTTTTTGAGGAAATGGAAAACGACATGTTGGAAAGGATACAGGAAGAGCTGAGCGAGCGAGCGTCACTGAAAGAAAGTCTCATACAGATATGCAGATTTCTTGAAAACAAACGGGAATTTACGCTAACTCTGACTAATTACAATACTGACAGACAGTTTCCGCAGAAGCTTTTCCAGTTACAGGCTATAAAAGAACAAATGATGCTTGAAACCGGAAGCAATACCGATCCGGCATTCAAATCGTACACAGCCACTTTTTTGTCGTTCGGCTTTTTCTTTTTGATCTTTGACTGGATCTCAAAGGAAAAACGCGAAACTGCTGAGGAAATAGTCGAAGTTATAGTAAAAATTAAGAAAAGTATACACATTGAATGAATTGCTGAAATAAAAAAGGCAGCCGGACGCCGACAGGCGTGGCTGCTTTTTCTGTATTTGGAAATATTTCAGCTCATGGTTTTCAGTATTTCAAAAACTGATTTTCTGTCGGCGATACCGACGGTTGAGGCGGTTGCGCTTCCGCAGGCAACAGCAAATCTCAGGGCGTACTCCGGACCGGTCCCTGCGCCGTAAAGGAATCCGGCGACCATAGCGTCTCCGGCGCCGCACGTATCAGTCGCAGTGATTGCCGGGGCTTGCAAAAAAAGCTTTTCACCTTTTTCTGTCAGCAACAGAGCGCCGTCTTTACCGAGTGAAACAAGTACGTTACGGGCGCCCAGAGAAAGAAGAACAGAAGCCGCGTCAGTTATTTCATTTCTTGTCTGAGGCATTGCGCCGACTGCTTCACAGAGTTCTTCAAGATTGGGTTTTATCAGGTAAGGTCTGAAAGAAAGGGATTCAAGCAGAGCTTTTTTTTCGGTATCCACAACAAGGCGGATGCCTTTGTTTCGGATGTATTCGAGCAGAGAAAGGTAAGCGTCGGCGCTGAGAGAGCCGAGCATACTGCCGGAAAGAACGACAGTATCGTCGGAAGTTACAGTTTTCATTTTGCCGAGCAGTGATCTGAATGCGGATTCCGGGATCTGCGGACCGGCTGCGTTTATATCGGTTTCAAAAGCAGATCGTATCTTGATATTTATCCTTGTAAGTCCTTCCTTGAGAACAATAAAATCAGAGGTGATACCGTCTTTTTTCAAAGAATTCCGCAGAGCATTTCCGGTAAAACCCGCAATGAAGCCAAGTGCTGTATTTTCCATACCGAGGGCAGTCATCATTTTTGATACATTGATGCCTTTTCCTCCGAAAGAAACCTTTTCGTCAACAGAGCGGTTTATTACCGAGACTGAAAAATCCGGAATATCAAGATAATAGTCAACAGCCGGATTTACGGTAACCGTGTAAAACATATAATTCTCCTGAAAATCATAGATATTTTTCTTCGGTACGATCAGTAACGCGAGTTGTTTTTTTGCTACTTCCTTGTACCGCAGTTAACACTAACAGTCTCATAATAGCACAAAACCGAAAAAAAAACAATATATTTCCGGAAAAAGTATAAAACGCAAGCTTACTGAATAAAATAAAGAAGTCAGAAGAAATTCATAATTATAATGAAGTCTTAAACAGAAGAAACTCATAATTATAAGGAAATCAATAATCACTAAAAATTCAAAATCATAAAAAATTCAATAATCGGAATAAATTCATAAGCCAGACGAGTATCGATAACAATGAAAAACATACACGAAACTGAATTATCAGATCAACGTTTAAATCAACACCGGGCAATATGCAACGTGAAAACTCTGAAAAACCCGGTAAATTAAAAAGTAGTCCAGGTTGAAAACAAACATTGTTGAATAGTTCGAAAAATACTTAAACAAGTTCGGCTTCAAAAGTAAACTGAAATTACACAATTGAGAAAAGACAGGGACGTAGATGAGATACGATTTCCGAAACAAGTTAAAAAACAGGATAATTATCAAAAAAACAAACGCAGGTACTTGACAAACAGAAAAAAATATGATATACTTCTAAAAGTGGCAGATGATTGCCGGAGTGGCGGAACTGGCAGACGCACGGGACTTAAAATCCCGCGAGCTAATCCCTCGTGCCGGTTCGATCCCGGTCTCCGGCACCAAGTCGAATTTGCCGTAACAGAATATCGCGGGGTAGAGCAGCTCGGTTAGCTCGTCGGGCTCATAACCCGGAGGTCAGGAGGTTCAAATCCCCTCCCCGCAACCAAAAAAATTCCTCGGACTTGTTCCGAGGATATTTTTTTACCTCTTCACTTTTCACTCTTCACTCTTCACTATTCTCTCCCTCCGTCGAGGAATTTTTTTGGAAGTAATAAGTAATAGTGAATAGTGAAAAGGTATTAGATGTAGCTTTTCGCTGTGGCGAAAAGCATTTTTTATTATATCAGGTTGAAAAGTTAAAGGTTTTATGGTATAATTGATATAGCAAAGTGAAAGGTGGTAAGGTTATGGCTGACAGCCCATTGATAGTGAAATCAAAATCGTTTGCGCTTGAAGTGATACAGGTATGCAAGGAACTCAGAGTGGCAAAGTGTGAAAGCGCTTTGATAAATCAAATTTTGCACTCGGGAACAAGCATAGGCGCAAATATTAGAGAAGCGTTTTATGCTCACGGCAAGGCTGACTTTATTGCCAAACTGCAGATTGCTTTGAAAGAGTGTTCCGAAACAGAATATTGGATTGAGCTTGTTTTGGAAAGTGGATATTATCATGACAAAACCTTGCTCGATAAATGTACGGAACTGAAAAGGATTTTAATTTCTTCCCTTAATACAGCAAAAGCAAATCAAGATAAAAATTAAATTTCAAAAAACACTGGACTTTCTGCATTCCTTCGGTATAATGTGTTTACCACCCGAAAGGAGTGCGAAAATGATAGACTTAAAACCATATTATCAAGTAAAATTACACCTGCTAATTTACAAAGCATCTTTTCTCAACAATCCCCCAAAAACCGAGGAGGGAAAATACGCTTATGACATTATCCAAAAGGCGTATTGGATCAATGAAAAAAAGATCGAAATGTTTGATTTTATGAAAAACAAAAAGTTATTGAGTGATTATTACAATTACCTCAACAAATAACCAAAAGAAAGGTGATATCCATATGAGCTGGCAAGAATATTCCAAGATTATTCAAGAAGAATATCACATAGAAAGCGATGACACTGTAATTAAAATTCCTTTTGAAAATATACTTGAAGTTACCCCAAAAGAGCTGATTTTCAAAGACAATAAAGGTGAAATACAAAAGATTTTTCTTGAAGATTGTGCGCGAAACTTCCGAGAAGCTTTTGGACTATTAGACACCGACACAACCGATAGAAAAGTCAACGGTATTGGTGGAAGATATTCCGCAAGAACGAACGGCTTCTATGAACTGTTCACTGACAATCATCATATCAGATTTTGTAGAACAACGAAAACAACTCCTTTTAAAAACTTTTTGATGAGAATCGGCTGGAATGCGTATTCAAAAGACGATTCAGATTTTTGGTCATTGGAAAAGCGACTTCGCGCTATAGGGTATTCAACAATGGATTTAACATAGTGGCATCTATTAAGGATGCACTTGAAACGGACACCAAAATTCAAAACCCCTTGATTTCATTGACTTTTTTATGGTGGCATCTATTTAGGAAGTACAACACAAAAACGAAAGTTGGACTGCTTTCGTTTTTGGAACGATGTGTTCCGCACGCGGAACGTGATGTGCACTTCGTGTGTGATGACGGCTTCGCCTTGTGATGTGCGCTTCGCGCGTGAGTAAGGAACACATCACATCACTTTGCGCCATCGGCGCAATACATCACTATGAGCAAAGCGAATAACATCACTGCGGCAACGCCGCAACATCACTCTTTACAAACGCTCGAAATTATGGTATAATTATTTTATCAAAGTATTTTCCTGAAACCTCTGGACTTCTCGCAATCTTTCGGTATAATGAGTGTTACCACCCGAAAGGAGCGAGAAAATGATAGACTTAGCAACGCTCGTTTCATCAATAAACAGTATTAACGTTTTTATTTCTAAATAGACTGGAGAAGTTATATGAAAACAGAAGCTATGCACGAGCCAAAAAAAGGCACAAGCATCTACTGCAGCTTTGCAGATGAATCTTGGAAAAAAGAGCTTATTCAAGCCTACTCATTTCGTTTCACGGAAACCCCGGATTTCAAGCAGGGGGATAATCACATCACAACGGCTGTAAATTCTGAGCACAGGGAGGGGTTTGATAACATTAGCTTGCTCTCTCCGGATACCTATACCGCAGGGGTAAAATTAAAGCTTCGTTGCTCGTTTGACGGCATCGGATGCCCTGAAATAATTCTTGTGAGAAAGCCGGAAAAATGCCAGGATGGAGCCGTGCGTTACGGCGAATGCTTTGAGGTTGTCTTATGGAAAAACGGTGTCAACGTATGGCGCCATTTTATGGATGATAATCACAAATGCAGCTGGCATAAACGTCTTGGACTGACGATGTCCGTAGCAGAAAAGGACATACACGAGTTTAATGTGGAAACTAAAGCAGGCTACATTATTTTTAGTGTTAACGATATAAAAGCAGAACTGCGCACCGAGGACTTATTTGAAGAATTTTACGTAGGTGTAACTGCGTGTGAGGGAATCGTGCGTCTTTATGATTTTAAGGTTGAGTGTTAATAAACGTACTGTCATAAGCTCGTTTTAAGGAGATATAACCGTTAGGTTCAAATCCCGTAAGCAAAACGCCGAAAATATCTTTTTTATAGCTCTTGTACAATTTGAGTGTTCGCAAAGAATTTTGCGGACACTTTTTCTTTTACAAATCTGATATGAACAGTCGCACCGGTTATTTGGCTCGTAACGACTGTTATTGCAACATCATACATTACAGTGAGTTCTGACAACCGTAAGGGATGATGTGTTCGCAAATGATTTTGCGGACACTTAGTCAAATTGTTGTTGAGTTTTTTAAAATAATTCTCGCAAACAGATTTTATATGAACAGAAAGAAAAGCACCGTCCTAAGATGCCGTATCATATGAATCAATCAGTGGTAAAGATTGATACTCCGAGATATTGAGCTCATACTCCCGAAATTTAAATACTTCCTGCACGGCATTTAATCCCGCATCAAGTTTTTTCAGGGCGTATTGAAAAGGAAACTACTTTAAATTGGCACTTAACTCATTTTTTATGATTAAATTTTGTGTTTGAAAAGAATAGTTAGTTTCTCTGATTGCTGCGACCTATAAGATAGTCGGCGGTAACATTATATAAATCACAAAGTTTGATTAAATCTTCAATTTTAAGTTCAGCACGACCCGTCTCGATGTGATTATAGCCTTGCTGCGATTTGTTAATAGTTTTGCCTACCTGTTCTTGTGTCAGGTCATTGTCTTCTCTTAAATCCTTCATTCTCTGACGGTAATTCAAAAATCTCACCTCTTTTACTAAATGTTATCACACTCATAATATGAGTATTGACAAATACTCAAAGATTGAGTATAACATTTTGGAGGAGGAAAGAATTACACCGAATAAAGTTAATTTATCGTTTAAAAGGAGAACAACACTATGAAATATTGTAGTCATTGCGGGAAAGAGATTAACGACGAAGCAGTTGTATGTGTACATTGCGGATGTGCTGTTTCAGATCCGGAAATTCACAACAAATCTCAAAATAACACTGATGACGTACCAAATATAGGTCTCAACATATTAGCGGCACTGATTCCGATTGTCGGTTTGATTATTTACCTAACAATGAATGACAAAAAAATCACGTAAAGCCCGGGAAATCGGTCAATGTGCTTTGATTGGTTTTTGTTTGAACATTTTTCTCATAATTCTGTTTAATTAGTCAGGTTTACTACGGCATAGTCGAATTGCAATCACTTTTATCTGTTAAGAAAACGATGATTGCGGTTTTACTAAAAAACTTTTTTCAAATAATCTGAATCCAAATAACTGAGACAAAATTTAAATCCTTAGGTAAAGGCATTCCTGAAAATGAAAAAATCTTTTTTAATATAGAATTGTAAAGATTTTAAGGCTTTCACCCCCACATTTTCCGGCAGTACATTTCAGTCAAAAGCCTCGACACGCAAACGCGCTGTTGAGGTTATTTTATGTGTTTTTGAAAACTGACAGTTGTTAAGATAGGTACAAAGTAAAAATACGGTATCTGAAATGCCGTATTATGCGGGTTGATTTGTTTGTAAATTTATCTTGCGATATTCGGGTTTGAGACCGGTAGCTACAATTATCATCTGCGGGTACAGTCGGATTAAGCATCCGTTTGTTCTACATAGGATTACATTTTGAATCGGGATAATCATTTGCGTTTCAATTAAAAAATCAGCGCTGTTATTTGATATAATGATGAGCGGGTGAATTTGACGGTTTTGATTTGATAGTTTTCGTGGGCAAATCAAATGTTTGTCATTGCAAAATTATAAATTGTTTGTCAGTAAGAATTATATTTTTCTGACAAAGCGGTGATAAGTAATTTGAAAATCACCCGCAAAGTCAAAATTTTTCCGGCTGTTTCGTCGTATGAATAACACCCGGTTTAAAATGAAAGTTGCCAGTCGTAGAAAAAACTGTTGCAGAAAATCAAAACATAATGTATAATGTCTGTGTAAATAAAATCCGGACTTTTATAAATAAGTTATCGGTCAAAAACAGTTTTTTATTCTGAACCGAGATCAGTTTAAATTTTTCGTCTGAAACCGGAAGAGAAAATCGGGAAGAGGGAAGAAGGGAAAGAACAAAATGAAAAACGCTTCAATGCTTATTCATCCGGAAG
>CALWJW010000056.1 GCA_944381095.1 uncultured Clostridia bacterium
AAAAAGCTGAAAACGAAAGGTTGAAATTTAACTTATGAAAAGGTTTCTGAAGCTGTTATTTGCGGCGGTTCTTGCCGTAGTAATGTTATCCGGAATGCTGATTTTTTCATTTGGAGAAACAAAAAACGGCTGGGTAACAGAAGATGGCATAGAAAGGTATTACGCTGACGGAAGTTACGTGACCGGCGTTTACAAAATCGGCGTGCACGAATATGTTTTTGCCGAAAACGGAGAATGTCTCGGACCTTATGACGGTTATAAAAATCCGGGAAGCGTGGGAGTAATGGACAGTGCATCCTACACGGAGGCGTTGACCGGAAAAAATCTTTTTTTCAAGGAGACATTTGATGTCGGACGCGAATATACATACCTGTCAGGCGGTAAATATGTAACGGCAGACGGAGTGAAAGGCACTTCCAATATAACTTTTCCGAAGGAAGGCGCAAAGCCTTACCTTATGGGAGTAATCAAGAAATCCACTTTTGAAATCGTGCCCAAAAACGGCAGTACGGAAAATATGGCGTTCGGATATACCTGTGCAACCCAGACTGTCGATAATTACACGGGAGGATACGATTCTTATGTCAATATCTGGCTCAACAGCGGAACTCTTCACAAAAACAGTTTTGTTATTGAATTCGAAGTTAAGCTCGGAGATGATGTGGACTTTGCCCTGCCGCTATTACAGTTTATTGACAGAGGAAAAAGCGATTTTAACAACGTCCTGAGGATAAACAAAGGCGGATTTGTTTATGCGGAAGGACTCGATCGGTTCTTGCTTTGCAAACTTGATTCCGAACAGTATACCAGGATCAGCGTGGCTGTAAACCTTAATGAAGACAGTTACGATTTTTACTGCAACGGCGTTCTGGTAAAGAGCGGTATAACGTTTTACCGTAATTCCGCACAGGAGGCAACTGAATACAATGCAACTGAAATAAGAATAATGCAGTACGGAAGTGCGACTCTTCTGCACGGAAGCACATACATTGACAACATTTACATTTATGAGTCGGATAGTCCGGTGTGCACTGAACAGGGAGAAATCTACAGCGGAGTACGTCAGGAAGGAAGCTACCTTCGATACTATGAAAACGGAGTGTGTAAAACAGGTAAATTCGCAGTTTCGGGTGAGTTTTTCGGACAAACGTTTGATGGTGATTATATAGAATTCGACAGTGTTGACGGAGCGGCGTTCATAGGATACAGCGCCACCGTAAAAAACGGGGACAGCATAGTATCTGATGGGCTTGTAAAGGATAACCTGTTTGAAGCTCCGAAAGCCGAAGATATTCCGGGCAAGAAATTTCTGTACTGGAAAGTCACTGATTCAGCAGGCAATGTTTCGATAATGTTGCCGGGAGAAAAGAAGCGTCTTGAAAGCAATATAACCGCGGAGGCAGCGGGAATAGAGGTATCAATGCTTGCCGGAGCTTCGCTGTGTACCACAGAGGGTACGTCGGCACTGAGGTTTATGGCGAAAATATCAAAACAGGATTATGACGCTTTTTCCGCGCAGGGAATAACGGTTGAACCGCATATAATAATAGCTTCGACGGATGCCGTGGAAAATGCACACGGTTACCTGACGTACGATCATCTGGTATCTGCAAGCAGTGATCCGGTACTGGACATCAAAGCAAATGATTGGTTCACGCAGACAGAAAATTACTGCTATTACAGCGCGACCGTCTCGGACATAGCAGATCTGACAAAGAATTATTCTGCCGTGGCATACCTGAAAATAACGTTTCCGGACGGGGAGGTCAGGGAACTCTACTCAGATTACAGCGCGGATGACAACAGCCGTAACGTGAAGTATGTTGCTGAAAAGGCGTACGACGACAGAACAACACTGAAAAATCAGCCAACGTATGACGAAAAAATAAAATTCGAAGGTCTGAAAACGTACAGCCCCTACAACAAAAAGCAGATGAACGTCATAAAGTCCTTCATTGACAGAATTCTGGACCTTAAAGCCGGATACGACGGAGTTGTGGCAAACGGAAGGTTTTATCAGTCACCGTATAGCATTTCTTACACTGAAACAGATGTCGGATATGACATAAAGATAACTCCTGATGAGAAAAACTGGAAAGTAACGGATATCGGAGCCGTTTATGTAAACGGTGAAAAATACGGTAAAGAGCAGTACAGCGTAACCGATACACAGTGTGAATTTTCCTGCGAAGTCGGAAAGGTGCAGCTCGGTAGCGTAAGCGAAGACGATGACAAAGACGTAAGGTCTGAATTAATGATTTCGGCAAAGACGGACTACAATGTGTTTTCGGATTCGGTCAGGTTGCCGTATTCTTACGGTGAAACAGGAGAAGTGCCGGTTGCTCCGGACGGAAGCGACACGGCAGTGGTGTGGAGTTATTCGAAAAACGGCGCGATAACACTCAGTAACAGCGAAACCGTAAAGAAGAAATTTACGGCATCGAACGGATACATGGATTTTTCTGAGTGGAAGTCTCTTGCGTTCTATGTGTATGTGCCGGAAGAGTACGCAGGAGCCACTGTATACGTGTGTTTTTACAGTGAAAATCCGGCTACCGACGGAAGTGATTATTACGGAAAGTCATATACATTCGCAAACGCCGGATGGAATGAAATGATAATCAATCTGAAAGGGCTCGGGGCGAGCAGAACTCCGCTCGGATGGGATAAGATAACATCGGTGTCCTTTACGAGCACCGGATGGTCGCAAAACAATAATAAAAACACAATACTCTATTTCACTGATTTTTTGCTCTACGACCAAGAACTTACAGAGTCCACTGTGGTCACAGGACTGAGCTATGACGGAAAAGCGGTATTCGCTATCAACGGATATGCCGGTTCGATAAAAGGAGAACTATATCCGATAAATCCGCTTAATTCCGATGCCGTATCATTCAAGGAGGGCGGCACTGTATATCTGCCGGTGTCAGTATTTGCGGCGTCTCTTGACAGTGAAGCGGTGTATTATGAAAAGTCCGGCACGGTCATATACAGCTTTGACGACAAAGAATATAAGTTTTCCGAAGGTGACTGCTATTACCTGAACGGTGAAAAGCAGAAATTGCAGAAAAAAGCTGTCGTGAAAAACGGGGGGCTGTTCATATCCAAAGAAGATGCAATGAGCATTTACGGCTATACCCAGAGTTTTGAGGATGAAATGGGACTGATCGTGCTTTCAAATACCGAGAATGTGCTTGACAGCGACAGGGATTTCGATCTGATATACAAGAGCATTCAGGATCTTATGTATGTAAGACCGACCGGCGAACAGATACTTACCGATCTGAACGAACACAGCGCAGGAAATCACCCGTATCTGATGCTTGACGGTGATGATTTTGATGAGCTACAATATTTCGTGAAGTACGAACCTGAACTCAGGGGTTATCTTGAAAGCAGAGCAAAAAATTACGGAATAGGCAGTTCAAAATTCCAGTCTGCGCCAAATAGTTTCAGCCGGACGGACGGAGTAAGGTTGCTCTCGATATCAAGAGACGTAATGGAAAAAGTTATAACTTGGATTTTGCTTTACAAATTCGGTGATTACGACGAAGCAGAGAAACAGTTGATTTTTGACAGAATATGGGCTGAAATAGACGCGGTGTGTAATTTCTATGATGAGGAGAACGGATGTTACAGCTGGAATCCTTCGCATTTTCTTGATGTAGCCGAACTTGCTTATCCCATGGGAATCGCATATGACTGGCTGTATGATGAGTTGACCGAAGCACAGAGATCACAGATGGCAAAGGCAATGTATGAGTTAGCTTTGAAGCAGACAACTGTGCTGGGAGGCACATATAATCTTGCCGGAGCGACAAACAACTGGAACGGTGTCTGTAACGGCGGAATAATGACGGCAGCATTGGCGATAGTCAATGACAAATACATTGTGGAACAAGGATTACAGCAGGACGTAATAGATGTGTTGGGCGCCAGTGTTGTTGCTGTTGAAAACGGCATGTGGGTGTATGCGCCTGAGGGAGGATACGAGGAAGGTCCCGGATACTGGTCGTACGGAACGACATATGTTCAGGTGCTGATTTCAGCGCTTGACAGTGCGTGCGGTACAAATTACGGACTTTACAATTCACCCGGATTTGAGAAATCGGCATACTTCACGACGTATCTCGGAAGCGGAAATACAACTTGGGGATTCCATGACGGCGGAAGCGGGGATTCCAACCCGACGATAGCTGCATGGTTTGCCAAGAAATCAGGGGACGGAAATCTCAACGCCATAAGACGTCAGGGAATAGAAAAAGGTTGGACGGGAGTAACGGTATATGACATAATGTACTACAACCCGCACATAATAAATAACACTATAACACTGACTCTTGATTCTTATTACTCACTTGATACGATCATGACTTTCAGAAGCTCGTGGAACGCTGAAAATTGTATATTTGCCGGTTTGCACGGAGGGAACAATCAGGCGTCACACGGAGACCTCGACATAGGCAATTTTGTAATATGCGTAAACGGAGTATATATGATCTGCGACCTCGGATCGGACTCGTATAACATGGTAGGTTACTTCGGTTCATACAGATGGTCTTATTACCGCAAACGTACCGAGGGACAGAATACGCTTGTAATGACGTATGAAGGCAGGAGCTGGGACGGAAAAACGGGAGTTCCTCAGGCAATCAGAGAAAACGGTGAGATATACAGCGGTGCTTTGCCGGATCCGAATTATTACGGACAGGACGCAAATGCTGTTTCCGAGGGACTGGCATTTGAGAGCGGAACGAACTCGGCTTACGGTGTAGTTGATATGGCCCCGGCATATAAATCGGTAAACGGTGGTATGAAGCGCGGTCTGTATATGACAAATAACCGTAATACCGTAGTTATCCAGGACGAAGCTGGATTCAGTGCATCGATGGATATATGGTGGTTTGCGCATACCCAGGGAAAAATAACTATACTTCCGGGAGAAAAAGCGGCAGTGATATACCGCAACGGTGTATATCTGTACGCTGAGATAGTCACCGATCCCAACAAACCGATAGATGCGTCATTTGAGGTAATGGAAGCGGTTTCGCTTGATAAAGACTATGTGGGAGATACAGTAGAGTCGGGAATCTACACGGGAGAAACAGAAAATGACAGAAGCTCGTATACAAAGCTGACAATAGTAGTAAAAGGAACGCGTGAGTACAACATCGCCGTTGCGTTTACTGTAATAGACTCAATCGAACAAGTGCCTCAGCTTGGAACCATTTACAGCTACACTCCCATGAGTGAATGGAAAGTCGACTGAGAGAGTCTGAAAAGCTGAAATTCAAACTGTTTAATCCGGACGATGTCAAACGTTGTCCGGATTATCCGGTAAACAGGAGGGAAGATGAAAAAGAAACTTGTGTGCGTAATGAGTTTTGCGTTATTAGCGGTTGCGCTTGCGGTGTTCAGAGTTACTGCTGCGAGCGGGGTCGATTACGCTTACAGCGTCAAAGGCGGAGAAGTCACAGATGCCGACGGATTTGTTGAAGCATTGACAGACGCAAACGGCAACGCGCATGCGGAAAAGGTGGACGAAAACACAATAAGGATAAAAAACAATTTACTATTGTCGGCTCCTATAAATATTTCAGCAGGAAGCTATACGCTGCTCGGAAACGGAAGTACGCTTTACCGCGGCTTTTCAAACGGACCTATGATAGTGCTTGACGGAAGCGAGGGATCGGGGGGACCTTCACTTACCCTTGAAACCGATATCGGTGATGAAGAGTGGGACGAGCAAAATTTCCGGCTTTGTATTGACGGAAACAGCGAGAACTATCCTGACTCGGAATACGGACTGATTTTTGTCAAAGGAAACGTCAGACTGACGGTAAACGGAAGAGTGATCCTGAAAAATTCATCAACGGTAACAGCCGGCGGAGGTATCTATGCGGAGATGAACATCAGCGAGGGAGTCGAGAAATCTCCGCTGTCACCGACCGTGACTGTAAGTAACGCAAGAATAATCAATTGCAGCGCAAAAAGCGCCGGCGGCGGAATCGCATTTGTGGGTTACAGCGAAGAGATGAACAGCGGAACCTTAAAAGTCACAAACACAGTTATGACGGGAGACAAAAGCCATAATGAGAAAAAAACCGGCACAGGCGGAGCTATATACACTTACGGGGGCGAAGTTGAAATAAGCAACATGACTTTCAGTGAAAACAGTGCGGATAACGGCGGAGCGCTGTATATAGCGTCAGAGTGTAAGCTGAGCACATTGACATTTGAAAGGAATGAGGCTTTGGTTGACGGCGGAGCGCTGTATGGAGCTGCCGACAACCATATCAGATGTGATATTGTGCTTGAAGATGTTGCAATGACTGAAAACAAAAGCGGAGGAGACGGCGGCGCAGTATACAACCAAGGCATAATGACGTCGAACAAACTGATGGTATCCCAGAATGACTCTGACGGCAACGGTGCCGGAATATATAACAGCGGGTTCACAGAACTCAATGAAGGAAGCGTGATGAATAACGAGAGCTTAATATCGGGCGGAGGTATTTACAGCAGCGGAAAAGATTCTGTGACAGTTCTTAAATCGCCGTCAATAAGCTCAAATAAGGCGAAATACTGTGCAAGCGTTTACAGTGA
Source organism: uncultured Clostridia bacterium (assembly GCA_944381095.1). Taxonomy (GTDB): domain Bacteria; phylum Bacillota; class Clostridia; order Oscillospirales; family CAG-272; genus SIG673. Next base: position 6,610 of record CALWJW010000056.1, read on the forward strand.
AGGTACGTTGGAATTTTACTCCGGAACCATAGAAAACGGCAACGGTGAATTCCCATCGGTTTTGATAAAAGGAGAGATAACGCTTTACGGTAAAGTTTCGGTGGTAAAAGACGTGATAGGACTTTGCGTCACCGAGGAGAACGGGGAAAAAAATTATCCGTATATTAAACTTGAACCGTCTTCCGGATTTTATAACGAAGTGACGGCTGCGTTCTGTTCTGAAAAGACCGACAAAGACGGTAACGTAAGCGGGTATAGAAATGTAAGCAAGAGTAAAATGCTCGTCGTATTCGGAGACGAGGCGTCAATGCTTGAAACTCTTGAAAATCTGAGCGTAAAAAGCAGAGGGCTTTTGAGTTATAAAATACAGAAAACCGGATTTTTATCGGTCAGATTCGTTTATCTTCCGGTATTTGTATGGGTAATAATAATTGTTGCCACAGCAGTAACGGTATCGTTGATATTCAGGAAAAAGATAGTAGCTCTGATCAAAAAAAAGTAAAATTTATTTCCCGTACCATCCAGTGTTAAGCAAAGGTCTTTGGTCCGGAAAATATCGTCAAGTATTATTACGACTTGTAAATAACAATCAGACAGTGCTTCAAAATATTGCTGACGGCAACAAAAAGCGGTGCGAGACAGACGCACCGCTTTTTGTTATGGCAGAACTCAACAGTTGCAAAAAAACGACAAAGAACGTTTGAGAAGTTTTTGTACAAGAACTCAAACAGCTGAAAATAAACTTTGCTGACCCGGATCCGGTTATTTGAAATAAGCTCAACATTAAGCGGAACAAGTGACAAAACAAATTCTGCTGACTGAAAACGATATTGTTAAGTTGGCGTATAAAACTTCTGACAATTTCTGAAAAAATCAGGGATTTTTTGATGAATAATAATGCTTGTAGGAATCGTTTCCGGATTTTGCAAAATTCATAACTGCGCCAAGTATCCGGCAGTTGCTTTTTTCAAGCTGATCTTTTACTGAAACAGCAAGTTTTGAACTGATTTTTCCTTCCGGAATAACAACGATCACGCCGTCGCAGCGAGGAGCGACGACCGCCGCATCAATAACCGCGCCGAGAGGAGGAGTATCAATGATGATATAGTCGTAAATTCTTCTGCATTTGTCAATGAATTCTGAAAAGCGATTGTTTCCGAGCAGTTCGACAGGGTCCGGAGGAAACATCCCGGAAACCACCATATTCAGAAAAGGCGTCTGAGTTTCTGTTATGATATCAGTAAAGCAAGCCTGACCGGAAAGAAATTCGCTGAGTCCCGGAAAAGAGCCGCTGATTTTATGGCGGACTGCGTTGACGCTTTTACGCATATCAGCGTCTACAAAAAGAACATTTTTGCCGGTGTCCGAAAACGACTTTGCAATGTCAAGCGAAACGGTACTTTTACCGTCACCCGGAAGTACACTTGTCACGGCTATACATCTGATATCGCTGCCGCAGAACAGAATGTTTGTGCGTAGCGACTTAAAAGCTTCACTTATGAAGTAAGAGCGGTCTGCCATAAAGCTCAAAGTAATTTGTTTGTTTTTATCCATATGATAACCTCAAATCAAGAAGCGGCAGTTCTTTTTTTGCTTTTTAAGCTGCTTTTTTTATCAGATACTGTTCGGATCTCCGGAATAATTCCGAGGACGCTTAATCCGAGTCGGTTCTCAATGTCGTAGGTATTTTTGATTCTGTCATCAAGCAAAAAAACGGTTATTATCCCGAGCGAACTGACAGCGGCGCCGATAATAGCGGCAAGAACCGTAAATTTAATGACGTTGTTTGAATCAGGACTCTCCGGCAAAGTAGCCGGATCGATTTCTTTAAGGTCGATGCTTGTGAATTCAGGGAGAATTTGCTTAGCGGACCTGCTTAATTCATTTGCAACGGCGACGCAGTAAACAGGATCGCGGTCGGTGACGGAAATTTCAACCGCGTGAGGGATAGGAAGAGAAATTTTAATTTTTTCCGTAATAGACTCATATGTTTCACCGGATTCCGGAAACGCATTCAGAATCTGTCCGATGACTTTTTTTGATTTTATGAGGTAGCTGTAATCGCCGGCGACAGCGGAGGCGCTGCTTATAGATGAAGTACCGGCTTTGTCATCTTCACCCAGAATATTGATGTACAATGAGGCTGTCGCCGTGTAACGTGGCGGGGCAAGAAATTTAAGATATATGAAAACTGCCGACGCGGCGATAAGCGTTACAGCTGCGATTATATACGAACGCCTCAGAAGAACTCTGAGAAAATCGGAAAAAACAAGTTCGCTTGTAAGTGGTTGGTTGATTTTTTTGTTACTATCCATTTTGACTCCTTTTAAAGGCAAGTATTTCTTCATGTAATGATGTTAGATAAGAAGCCGACTTATTTTTTTCATGGGAGGTTACTTTTCAGCAAGTGCTAAGATCACCGGACTGAATTAAAAACCTGGAACCGTACAAAAACAGTTATGACGGATCGCCGAAAAGTCGCGCGGCATTCATATAGAACAGCTGATCCGCTTTTTGCCTTCCGGATTTTTTTACCAGAAAATCGTAACAATCGCTGTAAATACCATAGTCTTCCGGTCTGTGAGCGTCGCTTGCCACCATATCAATGATACCTTCGTTTATAAGTCTCAAAAATTTTGCTCTGCGGAAAAAACCGGTTTTGCAGAAAAAAGACGCGTTAAGAGTTATAACGGCGCCGAGTTTTTTCAGAGCAATGACATTGTTTTTTGAAAGCAAGCGGTATCTTTCGATATGAGCGATAACAGGAGTGATACCTGCGGAGATTAAGGTAGTAACAAGTTCGCTGACAAACCTGAAATCGGAATCGGGTAAAAATTCGGTCAGAACTTTTTTTCCGTCTGCAATAAAAACAGGAAGATTTTCGGAAATCGGACCGGGAAATCTTGTATAAGCAAAGAGCTCGGCGCCTTTGTAAATTTCCAAATCAGGGAATTTTGATTTGCAGTATTCTGTAAGTTCGGCGTAAACTTCATTCAGCCTTTCCGGTGAAAAACCGAAAAGCTGAGGATTGCAGTGCGGCGTGACTATTATCTTCCGAATCCCGCAGAAGTATGCGGATTTGACCATTTCAAACATACCTGACGGAGAAGCCGGACCGTCATCCACACCGTACAGGATGTGGCAGTGAAAATCAAAAAACATATAAGCTCCTGAAACAAAATTTCAAATCAGTGAATTTTCTGAAATCAGTATTAGTATTGTCTTTGAAATATATTCTAAACCCAAAAATGAGAAAAAAGGTTGAGGAAAAGAAAAGATGATGCGCAAAAGTAATAATGGACAGGAACAGGACATAGAATTAACGGGGAGAGGGGGCAGAATATATTGCAGCAGAAAATCAGCGGATTAAACGAAGAACAGGTCAGAAAATCAAGAGAAAAACATGGTTCGAACAAACTTGAAGAAGAAAACAAAAATTCACTTATAAAAAGCTATCTGAAAAATCTCGGCGACCCTATAATTCGGATACTTATAGTCGCCTTTGTCATTACTGTTATTTTTTCGGGAGGTAAGGGCGGATATTTTGAAGCGGTAGGTATAGCCATATCGATAATAATATCAACGTTTGTTTCCACAATCAGTGAGTATGGCAGCGAAAAAGCATTCAGAAAAATGCAGAAAGAAGCAAGCGGACAGGTGTGTACCGTTCTCAGAAACGGCAAATACAGTGAGATTTCTGTTGACGATATTGTAGTTGGCGATGTAGTCATGCTCAAAAGCGGCGATAAAGTCCCGGCGGACGGTATACTGATTTCAGGTAAACTGAGTTGTGATATGTCGGCACTGAACGGAGAAAACAGAGAAATGCATAAACTTCCGGCAAGGGAAGGTAGCGTAGTCGGCGTGCCTTCCGATGAAAGCTCGGTTTTCAGAGGGTGCACTGTTACTGCCGGAACGGGAGTGATGCGTGTAAGTTGTGTTGGAAAATTTACTTTTTACGGGAAAATAGCCGGTGAAATACAGACACAGTCGGCTGAAAGTCCGCTGAGAATCAAGCTTTCCGGACTTGCAAAAACTCTCAGCCGTTTCGGTTACGTCTGCGCAGTGTGCGTTTCGGCGGCGTATCTTATAAACTCGGTATTGCTTGACAGCGGATTCGTTTACACTGCAAGAAACGTAGCGACTGAGTTTCTGCATGCATTGACTCTTGGAATTTCAATAGTAGTGGTGGCAGTCCCGGAAGGACTGCCGATGATGATTACAGTGGTACTCTCATCAAACATGATACGAATGCAGAAGCAGAACATCAGAGTAAGGAAACCGGTGGGAATAGAAACTGCGGGTAAGATAGATCTGTTATTCACAGATAAAACCGGAACGATCACCTACGGAAAAACAGGTGTAGCGTGCTACATAACAGGCGATGGCAGTCGCGCGTGCAGAAGTGTTGATCTTTCCGATTTTCAGAAATATCTGCTCGGAATCGGAGCTGCTTACGCCGGGGAGTGCGTGATCGGTTTGAGTGAAGACGGAAGGCACAGGAGCGTAACAATGGGAGACAGTGAAGAAAGGGCAATTTTAACTGAATATCTGACATATCATGATGTACCGACAGGTGTAAACAGATTGGCTTCAATACCGTTTGACAGCAGAATTAAGATGTCAGCTGCGACGGTCAGAATGCCGGAAAAAAATCAGTTTCCGGAGTTAAGAAACAAAAAGATAACAATAGTAAAGGGAGCGCCGGAATTACTCTTGGCGTCATGCAAAGGATATCTGGACAGAAACGGAAAATTTATTGAATCAGACTTGAAAAAAGTAAAAAAATTGCTTGAAGAAACAGCTTCAAGAGGCATGCGTGTCCTTGCAATGGTTGTGACCGGAGCAGATGAAGAAAAATTGTCAGAAGCTTCCGAAAAGCTGATGACCGGAAAAATGCCGGAAATGAATGAAGTAACAAAAGGTGCGGCATTTTTGTGTCTGATCGGATTTAAAGATAATGTAAGAAGCGAATCTCCGGCGTCGGTAAGAAACCTTAAAAAAGCCGGAGTTCAGACGGTAATGATAACCGGAGATTCGAAAGGAACTGCGGTAGCTGTCGCCAGAGAAGTGGGAATAATAGAACCGGATGAAAAAGGAGTAGTGCTTGAAAGCGGTGAGCTCAGAACGATGAGCGATGCACGTGTCAAAGAGATATTACCGCAGCTGAGTGTGGTATGCAGGGCATTGCCGGATGATAAAAGCAGGTTGGTGAGGTTAGCACGTGAGAGCGGAAGAACGGTGGGAATGACGGGCGACGGGTTAAACGATGCTCCGGCACTGAAAGCCGCAGACGTCGGATTTGTGATGGGCAGCGGTACCGAAGTAGCAAAGGAGGCCGGCGATATAATAATAAACAGCAATGATATTTCTTCAATAGAAAAAGCCATACTTTACGGCAGAACGATATTCAAATCGATAAGGAAGTTCATTGTTTTTCAGCTTATAATAAACCTATCGGCAGTCGGAATAAGCATACTCGGTCCGTTTATAGGTTTTGAAAATCCTGTAACAGTCATACAGATGCTCTGGATAAATCTGATAATGGATACATTGGCGGCAATAGCCTTTGCCGGAGAAGCGCCGTTGAAGCGGTATCTGAAAGAGCCGCCTGTCGGGAAGACCGAAGAAGTGCTCAGTCCTGACATGATAACCCGGATATTTGTGATGGGAGTTTACAGTGTAATGCTTTGTCTTTATTACTATAACAGCAAGACCGCTCTGAGCTTGTTCGGCGGAAGGGAAAGCGGAGAATTTTTATCCGGATTTTTTGCTTTGTTTGTATTTTCCGGAATTTTCGGAGCATTCGTAGCAAGAAGTTGTCGTGTGAACATAATTGCAGGACTTTTTGAAAATCCTGCGTTTATAACGGTAATGGCGACGGTTTTTACCGCTCAGATCATAATGATATTCAGTGGCGGAGAATTATTCAGGTGTGTTCCACTGACTGTCGGACAGCTTTTGTATGTCATAAAACTTGCGCTGACGGTCATACCCGCAGGGATAATCCTGGAAATTTTCATGAAAAAGAGGTTTGTTGTAAAAAGAGAGGAAAGTAAAAGAACGGCGGTTTGCGCCGGAACGGTTGACCCGTAATCAAAGTTACTCGTATAAATGTTGTTTTTGACTTATTATTGAGTAAGTGGGAGTCTGCAATCAACTGTCGCAAAAAAGGCGCAAAATAAGATAAGCTTGTTTTAGATATGTCAACAGATTAAAAACAAAAAACCGGTCCGACCAAAACGGTCAGACCGGTTTTTCTAAATTCTGATATCCGCAATCAACCAAAACCTGATTTCAGAGGAAACGGTAAAAGCGGCACAGTTGCGCAATAATCGATTACGGGTTTAATGCAATCAGAATCACTCTCAGCTACGGATTTAGTGCAATCAGATTAAGCCTCAGCCGGAGATTACTTCGAGGAAGCTTCAAGACGGCGTCTGAATTTGTCAACACGTCCGCCGGCATCAACAAACTTCTGCTTACCGGTAAAGAACGGGTGGCATTTGGAGCAGATATCGACTCTGATCTCTCCGCCTTTCGTCGAGCGTGTCATAAAGGTCTCGCCGCAAGCGCAAATAACCTTGGTCTCCTTGTATTCGGGATGGATTCCTTCTTTCATTTTACCAACTGTACACCTCAAAAATGATTCACAGGATTTTGCCTGATTAACTGTTTCTGACGATGTACGTCCTCCTTTCGTTAGAGTTATCAATTCAATCCTCATAATTTTACCACACACAAATGAAAAAAGCAATAGAGTTTAAAGAAAATTAACAATTCGAACTTTGATACACCGAGAAACGGGCTGCGTCAAATTATGATAATTCTTGACAAAGCGGTAACGGTATGATATAATAAATTAAAGTAATGTAATAATTGCTGACCGCAAGTTAACGAAAGGATCTCAGAAAAAATGAAGGCACCCAAAACACATAACATCTACAACCCGGAAGCGGAGTGTATGTCAAGAGACGAGCTGACGGAGTTACAAAGTAAACGGCTCAGAGAAACCGTAAAAAGAGAGTATGATAACGTGGCGGTATACCGCGCGAGAATGGACGAAAAAGGTATAAAGCCGGGTGATATAAAGTCGCTCGAAGATCTTAAATACCTACCATTTACCAACAAGACCGATCTGCGTGACGAATTTCCGTTCGGACTTCTTGCAGTTCCGAAACGCGATATAGTCAGAATACAGGGTTCATCCGGAACCACCGGCAAGCCGATAGTATCGGGATACACCGCAAACGACGTGGAGGTGTGGACTGAAATGGTGGCGAGGGCTCTGGTTGCGGCAGGAGGAACCGCAGATGACATAGTTCAGGTCTGTTACGGATACGGACTTTTCACCGGAGGACTCGGAGCGCATCAGGGTGCAACAAGAATCGGAGCAATGACGGTGCCGATGTCCAGCGGAAATACGCAGAGACAGAT
>CALWJW010000057.1 GCA_944381095.1 uncultured Clostridia bacterium
TGAATAGTTTACTTTGATTGAACTCATTTGTTTTCTCCTTTCGCCGTATTGATCGAGGCAATCAACATTCTGCGGATAGAACCGCAATCGTGCAGAACATTTTTCGCAATCTCTTCCGAAATGATATTCGCTTTTTGCGCAATCTCAATCCAATATTCTGTTTCATAACACTCTTTGAGAGAAATTTGCAACTTAGCAACGAAATCCGCTTTGCTATGAGCATATTTTGCCTCTCGGATGTTTGCACCGATGCTTGTACCGCTTCTTTCAAGTTGATTGGCTAAAGAATAATGACCTTTAATGCCGTCGGTTAAATTCAAAATTTTGACTGCAAATTCGGTTGACATATCTGCAAGTTTGTTTTCTGCCATCGTTATCACCTCTTTCGCTTATTATAGCATAAATCGAAGTAAAAGTCAATGAAATCGTGCTACGCACGATGAAATCCTCACTTCGTTCGGATGAAATCTTCGGCGTACCGCCTCAGATGAAATTAAATCCGTCCTATTCTCCCCGCGAAGCGGGATTTCATCACAAAGTGATTTCATCCCATGTTAGTGGGATTTATCCCGTCCGCAAGGACGGATTTAGCTGAAAAAAGCCATTCGCTTACGCGAATGGCTTTTTTCTTGGCAGGGGTACAAGGACTCGAACCCTGGACACGCGGTTTTGGAGACCGCTGCTCTACCAACTGAGCTATGCCCCTATATTCCCGACTGTATGATTATAACACAGTCAGGACTTTTTTTGTTTGACAAAATTTGTACAATGTTAAAACAAAGTGTGACTTCAAGCGCCGACATATTCGTTGTATATTGCGTTCACTGCCTTTTCAAAATCGTTTTCGCCTACCGCAATGATTATGTTGAGCTCGCTTGAACCCTGGTCGATCATGCTGATATTTACATCCGCCTTTGCAATTGAGCCGAATATTCTCGCCGCGGTACCTTTCGCATTCTTCATACCTCTTCCCACAACTGCTATAAGCGCTATTCCGTCATCTATCGAAATTGTGTCAGGAAGTACGGCTGCCGTAAGCTTTTCTATTATTCTTTCCCGTTTTTTGGCGATAGCCTCCGTCGAAACAACGACACACATGGTATCTATTCCGGACGGCAGATGTTCAAAAGAAATTTTTTCGTTTTCAAGAACTTCGAGAACACGGCGTCCGAATCCGAATTCGGCATTCATCATATCTTTTTCAATGGATATTACCGAAAATCCGTGCTTTCCCGCTATTCCGGTAATAACTCTCTGATGATCATACCCGTCACTTTTTGCAACTATCATCGTTCCTGCCTGCTCAGGGCTGTTCGTGTTCCTGATATTTATCGGGATTCCTGCCTTCCGTACCGGGAATATTGCCTCCTCATGCAGAACCGTTGCACCCATGTAAGAAAGCTCTCTTAACTCCCTGTACGTTATCTTGGAAATAGTGCAAGGATTTTTCACGACTCTCGGATCTGCCATAAGAAATCCGTTGACGTCGGTCCAGTTTTCATAGAGATCCGCTTCGACCGCTCTCGCAACGATTGAACCCGTAATATCTGATCCGCCCCTGCTGAACGTTTTTATAGTATCGTTCGGCATAATTCCGTAAAATCCCGGGATAACCGCGTTTTCGTACTCTTTTAATACCTCCGACATCACTTCGTTGGTCTTTTCCGAATCAAGGGTGCCGTCGTCATTGAAAAAGATAACGTCTGCCGCATCTATGAATTTATATCCGAGCGCGGCTGCAAGTACCTTTCCGCTGAGGTATTCTCCACGGCTTGCCGCATAATCGCGTCCCGCTTTGTGTATCATTGAATTTCTTATCGACTCAAATTCGTCACTGAGGTCAAGATCAACGCCAAGCTCTTTTATTATTGAGTTGTATCTGTCCGTTATCTGCGAAAATATCTCGCTTATATTCTCACCCTTTGACGCCTGCTCATAACACTTATACAGCATATCCGTCACTTTAATATCGTCCGGACTGCGTTTTCCGGGAGCGGAAGGTATCACGTATTTTCTGTCATTTTCAGCTTCAATTATCCTGATTACCTTTCTGAACTGCTTGGCATCCGCAAGCGAACTTCCGCCGAACTTTACAACCTTAACCATGGCTTTTCCTTTCCCGTTCCGGGTCTGCTGATATTTCCCGAAACTGCTATCAAAATATCTATTTAATTATATTCCTATTGTCGTTTTTTGTCAAGAGTTTTTTAATTATTTTATATCCATTATTTTCCGGAATTTTGCTATTTTGATGCAATTTCTCTCATATATTGGGGTAAACACCTCATTTATTAATCTTAATTTCTAAGGACGCCTGTCATGCCGAAAATAAAAATCAGTCCCGTGAGTCTTCTCCTTATACCTCTGGTTTTATCCGATCCTACCGGACAGATAGCCGACACACTTATCTCCGTCTGTCTTCACGAGCTCGGACATCTGGCAGCGATAATAATTTGCGGAGTAGGATTTTCCTGTCTTAATATAACTCCGTACGGGCTGGAAATCACGACATCAAGGCCGTACAGAAATTTCTATGAAGAGATCGCAGTAGACTCCGCAGGTTGCGCCGTTAATTTCATTTGCTGGGCAGTACTGAGAAATTCGGAATCTTTATCAGGATTTGCCGGTTCTTCTTTGATTCTGGGTACGCTCAACGCTCTTCCGGTACTGAGCCTTGACGGTGGCGAGGTGCTTTTTTCACTGCTCTCTGTTTTTCTGCCTTATCATGTTGCCTGCAAAATAAGCCGCTTCGTATCCTTCATTACTTTGATCTGTATGTGGACGTTCGCGGCTTATATATTCTTGTTTTCCGGATACAATTACTCCCTTTTCATTATGACAGTTTGGCTGTTCGGGAAAATTCTTTGCCACTGACTTCACGTGTTTTTATCAACGGTCTTCATTTTTTTAAGATTTCCTATTTTGTGTGAACGTTTTTCAAGTTCGTCCATCACATTTTGAAGCGGCAGGTCACAGCAGTTCATCATAACCATCAGGTGATAAATCAGATCGGATATTTCTCCTGTCAGATCTTCCTTTACTCCGTTCTTTGCCGCTATTATTGTTTCCGCACTTTCCTCTCCGACCTTTTTAAGTACCTTGTCAAGTCCTTTTTCAAACAGATAGCAGGTATAGGAGCCTTCCTCCGGATTTATCCTTCTTTCTTTTATCACTTCTTCAAGTGAGTAAAGCGGATTTACTTCCGGTATTTCCGTTCCGGTCTCCTTCAATGTTCTGTAAAAACAGCTGCGGTTCCCGGTGTGACACGCAACCCCGGTCTGTTCAACGAAAACAAGCAGCGTATCCATATCGCAGTCATAGTCAATCCTTATGACTTTCTGAACATTTCCGGAAGTCGCCCCTTTGTTCCAAAGCTGTTTGCGGCTCCTGCTGTAAAACCACGTCATACCGGTTTCAAGTGTTTTGACAAGCGATTCTCTGTTCATATATGCCAGCATAAGAACTTCCTTTGTCCTGTAATCCTGTACAACTGCCGGTATCAGCTCGCTTTTTTCAAAAAATGCTTCCAGATTTTCCATATTTTTCTCCTTGTCAAAGATAGTTTTTCTGAATATTTACCGTTGATCTGTTTAAGTTCACTATACTTGTATCTTTCCGACTCAGAATCTTATTTATATTCGTTTTTTGAGTTTCGGGGTGAGCTTATCAGTCGAAAGTCAATGCTCCCTTGTTTCTTACGTATTGTTGGCTTTGCGTCAGATCCTGACCGGCACACCCTTATCTTTCAGATATTCCTTTACTTCGCCTACCGTAAGTTCTTTATAGTGGAACAACGAAGCCGCAAGTGCCGCATCTGCTCCGGCTTTTTCAAACACGTCGTAAAAGTGCTCTTTGCTTCCTCCTCCGCCGGACGCTATTACCGGAATGGAAACTGCACCTGTCACCGCAGCAGTCAAAGCGATGTCGAATCCTTTTTTTGTTCCGTCGCAGTCCATACTTGTCAGCAATATTTCTCCGGCGCCGAGTTTTTCTGCCTCTATTGCCCATTCTACTGCGTCTATACCTGTGTCTATGCGTCCTCCGTTAATATAGACATGAAACCCGGCGGGCGTCTTTTTTGCATCTATTGCTACAACAACGCACTGGCTTCCGAACTTGTCGCTCGCACGGCTTATGAGATATTTATCCTTGACCGCCGCGGAATTTACGGCAACCTTATCCGCCCCGGCAAGCAATATCTTTCTGAAATCTTCCGTGCTCCTTATTCCTCCGCCGACTGTCAGCGGCATAAAAACCTGCTCTGCTGTTTTTTCAACAATATCTGCTATTATGTTTCTTTCCTCGTTTGAGGCGGTTATATCGAGGAATACAAGCTCATCTGCTCCCTGTTCATTGTAGAGCTTTGCAGCTTCCACCGGATCTCCGGCATCTCTCAGATTTACAAAATTGGTTCCCTTTACTACTCTTCCGTTCTTTACGTCAAGACAGGGTATAATCCTTTTTGTCAGCATAACTCACTCACCTGCCGCTTCCAGTGCCTGACTCAGCGTCAGCGTACCGCTGTAAAGAGATTTACCGCATATTGCTCCGTACATTCCCATATCCCTCAGCTTCTTTATGTCGTCAACGCTTTTTATTCCGCCGCTTGCGGTTATCCGGCAGTTACATTTGCTTTTCAGCTCAGCCAGCATCCCGAAATTCGGTCCTTCAAGCGATCCGTCTCTTCCTATGTCGGTAAAAATTATATTCTCGACTCCGTTTTTTTCACATTCAACCGCAAGGTCGATGTAATTGACTTCGCTGTCGCTTAGCCATCCCGATACGCTTACTTTACCGTTTTTGGCGTCTATTCCGACAGTTATTCTGCTGCCGTATTTTTCAAGCGCACTGAGCAGCAAATATTTATCGTTCAGGGCGGCAGTTCCGAGTATTACACTGTCTATCCCGTTTTCAAGGTAAAGGCGTACAGTTTCAAGACTGCGTATTCCGCCGCCGACTTCCGTTTTCATATTGACTTTTTTTGCAACTTCTCTGATTATTTCAAAGCTTTCCGGCTTACCGGATCTTGCACCGTTAAGATCTACCATGTGCAGGTATCCCGCTCCCTCGCTTTCAAATCTTACAGCCGTTTCCACCGGTGAAACCGCTACCTTTTGTGCGGTTCCGTACTCACCTCTCAGAAGCCTTACGGCTTTTCCGTCCAAAATATCTATTGCCGGGAAAATTATCATTATTTTACCTCGTTTAAAGTTTAAAAAATTTCAAAGCAGATTTGTGAAGTTTTTCAGTAACGCCAGTCCGACTTCACCGCTTTTTTCAGGATGAAACTGTGTTCCGAAAACGTTTCCTGCCGATACTATCGCCGTTACTTCTTCGCCGTATTCGGTTACAGACGCCAGCTGACCCCTGTCAGAGCATACGCCTTTGTAGGAATGTACGAAATAAAAGTAACTGCCTTCGTCAATTCCTGCGGTTATCGAACTGCTGTTTACCGATGTAACGCTGTTGTAACCGATATGCGGTATCTTGTATTTTTTGTTTTTTTCTCCGGCTTGGAGCCTTACAACGTCACCCTTTATCAATGCCAGTCCTTTACAGTGTCTGAATTCGTATCCGTTTTCAAAAAGAAGCTGCATTCCGAGGCAAATCCCGAGAAGAGGTCTTTCCTTCCTGCGTTCCTTTATAAACGCAGAGAGCCCTGTCTCTTCAAGTTTTTGCGCAGCGTCCGGAAACGCTCCCACACCCGGCAATATAAATCCGTCCGCTTTTTCAAGTTCTTTTTCTTCCCCTGAAATAAAACATTCGGCTCCTATGTAGTCGAGTGCATTCCGGACAGAACACAGATTTCCCATGCCGTAGTCAATTATTCCTATTTTTTTCATTTTCTCTCCGCTCCGAAAAAGCTGCTTATTATTTAACACAGAATCGTCAAAGGACTCCTTTGGCAGACAGTACGCTGTCATCTCCGGTCTGCTCCGTCGCTTCCCTGACGGCTCGTGCCACTGCCTTATAAATTGCCTCGGTAATATGGTGCTGATTTACTCCGTATTCGGCTTTAATGTGTAACGTCGCACCCATGTTAAACGCAAGCGCTCTCATGAATTCCTCAGTCAGCTGAGTATCGTAGTCGCCTGTCCTTGAAGCCGTCTGTATGCAGTTGAAAACAAGATACGGACGCCCGCTTATGTCGGCAACCGCCTGCGCCAGCGCCTCGTCCATGGGCACAACTCCGAACCCGTAACGCTTGATTCCTTTCTTTTCCCCGAGAATCTTTCCGAACAGCATTCCGAGCACTATTCCGGTATCTTCGACAGTATGATGTGCGTCCACATACAGATCACCCCTTACGTCAAGCGTTATCTCAAAGCCTCCGTGTACGCAGAAGGAATTCAGCATATGATCAAAAAAACCTATACCGGTAGTTCCGGTGAGTTTACCGCTTTTTCCGGTAATTTCCAGCGTCATTTCTATTCCGGTCTCCCTTGTTTCTCTTTTCAGCGTTGCGCTTCTCACTACCATCACCATCACCTCGTCTGTTTCTTTATCTTTCTTATTCTACGCCTTTTTGCCGGCAGGAAAAACACGGCATTACCTGAACCGTTTCCGCCTCTCTTACTGCCGTTTATTTCATTATCTTCTGCCATTTATTTCCATTTACGGGAATCTATATTGTCAGAATACTCTGCCACCGCATTTATAAAAAATCTGTTTTCCTTTTCGGTCCCTGCCGTCACCCTCAGCGAACCCGGAGCAAACCTTACAGAAATTCCTCTTTCTTTCAGATATAGGTGAAGCGACTTTGCCTCATCACCCTCGCCGAACTTCATATAAACGAAATTCGCACTGCTTTCCGGCATATAAAACCCGAGTTTGTCGCTGTATTCTTTCAGCTGACTGTAAAGATACTTTACCCCGTCCTTGATTTTTTCTATGTTTACCCTATACTCTTCAATAGAATCCATAGCGACGGAAACCGCTTTCTGGGTGACCGAATTCATATTGTACGGACTCTTTGTCTTTCTCAGTGTTGCGGCAAGTTCTTTGCAGGATACGGAAAAACCGCATCTGAGACCTGCAAGTCCCAGTTTTGATACCGTTTTCAGCACTATCAGGTTTTTCAGTTGCTCCGTTTCGCTTATAACGCTCTGGCTGACCGGGGAAAACTCCATATAAGCCTCGTCAACGACCACAAGAGCGTCGCAGGACCTTACAAAATCAATAACGGTTTTCCGATCGGCGATTACACCTGTCGGATTGCAGGGGTTGGAAAACATCACGAGTTTCACGTCTTCTTTTTTCACCAATGCCGAAAGCTCACAGAAATCCGTCAGAATACCGTTCTTCTTTCTGTATCTGACCGTCTCGCAACCTGCAAAATCCGAATAAAACGTATACATGGAAAAGTCCGGATCGCATACGAGAAATTTTCCGCCGTCACACAGAAAAGTGTTTATTATAAGAGCTATAAGCTCGTCCGAACCGTCACCTGCCACTATTCTGTCCGGTGACACCGATATATATCTGCCGTAACTTCCGAGCAGTTCTTTCATATCGGGATCTGGGTACCTGTTGATATCCGAGTAACAGATATTTTCCCTCAGAAGCCTGACGATTTTTTCCGGAGTCGGAAACGGGCTCTCGTTTGCATCAAGTTTGATTTGCGGGTTTGAAGTATCCGGTTGATACTCTTTCATTTCCTCAATGCGCTGAGGTATATAATTTTTCATTTAAACGACCATCCATTCTTTTGCCTGACCTGAACTGCTTTTACCGCCGACACGTATGCTCACGTCAGGTCTTGGCTTGATTTCTTATTAAAGCTTTATTAAATCTGATATTTTCAGTCTTTGTTTACCGTGTTTTTCCGCACTCTTATGGAATTTGCATGAGCGGTCAGTCCTTCCGCCTCGGCAAACCTGATAACATCATCCGACGCTTCTCCGAGCGCATCCTTTGAATAATAGAGGAACGTCGAACGCTTGACAAAGCTGTCTGTTGAGAGCGACGACGAAAAACGTGCCGTGCCGTTGGTAGGCAGGACATGGTTGGGACCGGCAAAATAGTCTCCGAGAGGTTCCGGAGAATTCGCTCCGAGGAAGACCGATCCGGCGTTTCTCACCTTTCCGAGAAGTTCAAACGGATTTTCAACCATAAGTTCAAGATGTTCAGGACTTATCATATCGGATATTCTTGCCGCACTGTCGAGATCTTCCGCTATTATCACGCTTCCATAGCTGTCAAGCGACTTCTTTATTATTTCACTTCTGCTCAGCGTCAGGAGCTGTCTTTCGGTTTCATCACAAACCTTTTTTGCAAGCCTTTCTGACGTTGTGATAAGTATTGAAGCCGCCATAGGATCATGTTCTGCCTGGCTCATAAAGTCTGCGGCAACATATTCAGGATAGGCACTGTCATCGGCGATTATCAGTACCTCACTCGGTCCGGCAAACATATCTATATCCACCGTTCCGAATACCATTCTTTTTGCCGTGGCTACAAATATGTTGCCCGGTCCCACTATTTTATCGACCTTTTCGATACTTTCGGTACCGTATGCCAGAGCCGCGATCGCCTGAGCACCGCCGACTTTTATTATTTCGCTTACACCGGCTACTTCCGCCGCATATATAACAGCCGGGTTTATTCCGTCAGCCTTCGGGGGGGTTGCCATCACTATGCTTCCGACACCGGCAACCTTTGCCGGTATTGCGTTCATCAGCACTGACGAAGGGTACGCCGCCGTTCCGCCCGGGACGTAAAGTCCTACTCTTGCCAGCGGCAATATCCTCTGCCCCATTATTCTGCCGTCTTTGTTTACAGACCAGCTCTGCTGTTTCTGTCTCGCATGAAAATCGGTTATGTTTCCGGCCGCTTTGCGGATAGTTTCTTTGAGCTCGGGGGAAACCATGGTAGTTGCGGTTTCCTTTTCCTCTCTGCTCATTATAAGGCTCTCAGGTCTTACTCCGTCAAATTTTTCACTCAATTCAAAGAGCGCTCTGTCTCCGTTTTCTCTTACGTTTTTCAGTATATTCCTTACCGAATTTTCCGTTTCGCCGGTTGCTCCCGCCGCGCGGTTTTTTAACTTTTCCATAAGCTCAGGCAGTGTCTTTTCATTATAAATTTTCAGCATTTCAGTTTTCTCCCAGGCACTTCTCCCTTTTATTTTTTACCGTCCGGGCAAGTGCCGCGGTCAGTTTGTCAAATTCCTGTTTTTTGGTCTTTATTCTTGACACGTTTGCGATAAATCTTGCAGATATCTGTGCGACATCCTCATAAACTTCAAGACCGTTTGCCTTTAACGTTGAACCGGTCTCGACGATATCCACTATCGCATCCGAAAGTCCCAGCACCGGCCCGAGCTCTACGCTGCCCTCTATTTTCACCACTTCGACGTCAATTCCCTTTTCGTTGAAATACTTTTTGGTTACGGCAGGATATTTCGACGCTATTATTTTGTGTCCGCTTCCCTGATAAAAATCTTTTCCTTTTATGCCCGCAAGCGCAAATCTGCATTTTCCGAATTCAAGATCAAGTAACTCATATACGTTGGCGCCTGCCTCCATTATCGTATCTTCTCCGACTATTCCGCCGTCGCAGACTCCTCTTTCCACATATGTTATGACATCAGCCGCCTTAGCCAACACCACCTCGATTTCATTTCCGACTCTGAACAGCAGCTTTCTGCCTCTTTTTTCCTTATCAAGCTCAGATGTATCATATCCGCTTTCTTTCAGATATTCAAGTGCCTTTTCTTCTATTCTTCCCTTAGTCAAAGCAAGCCGCAGCATACTTATTCCTCCTGTTAATCCGCTCATCTGTCATTTTGGCTCAGACGTCGTTTTCCGTATGGGCAACCGAAAGGCAGCTGCCCGGATTTTCTCTCAGATATCTTACTGCTTCCGGAAAGCTTTTCTCGTCAAAGCTTATCTCTTCCCCGGAAATACCGTCGGTCACTTCGCTTTTCGGCTTTTCACGCATGAGAGTCTCAGCTATTTCACTTACATTGACTCCGAAGCCGGTCGCCGGCATATCTCTGTCAAATTTTGAAACCAATGTGTCGTAGCGTCCGCCTGCCAGCACCGGTTCACCGGCTCCTTCCATATAGCCCTTTATCACAAGTCCCGTATAATAGTCAAGCGAGTGCACTATTCCCAGATCGATAAGTATTCTGTCCTTATATCCCGCCTCGCACAGAGCTGTGTATACTTTTTTCAGATATTCAAGTGCCGCAAGCGCTTTGCCGTTTCCTTTTGCAAGCTCCGCCGCTTCCGGGAACACCTCGGCTCCACCGAACAGAAACGGTATTTTCCGGATTTTTTCATACTTTTCTATTTTTCCGGCATCCTTTGCTTCAACAAGTTTTCTTATTCTGCCTTCCAGTTCTCTGTCAAGCCCGAGCTCGGATATCATGGCATTATAATATCCGACGTGTCCGAGTTCAAGCTTATAATCGCCGCAGACTTCGCTTAATGTTTCAAGTGCTGTGTGTATGCAAACAAGGTCGCTTTGTATACCGCTCGCCCCTATGATTTCCACTCCGCTCTGCATTATCTCACTGCGTCTTCCCTTATATCCCTCGCTCAGCCGGTATATTCTCTGGTGGTAAAACAGCCGTGTGACCCGATCTTCCGGCAATTTGCACGCCGCAACCCTTGCTATCGGAGTGGTATTATCCGCTCTCATTACCAGCAGTCTGCCGTCCGAACCGGTCAGCTTGTACATACTTTCCTGCGGCAAGGTGCTCCCTGCCTCAAATACATCGTAATATTCTATGCCCGGCGTCATTATCTCGGAAAAGCCCAGCCGGGTGTATAATCCGGTCAGCCTGTTTCTGAGATTCCTGTACAGTGTTGCTTCCCCGAACATTATATCTCTTGTTCCGAGTGGAACGTTTTTCTTGTATCCAGCCATTTTTATGACCTTCCTTTCTTACGCCTGACGGCGGATATTCGCGGCACATAATGCACTCGTCGTCCGGGTGCAAAAGCGTATTTCCGCACTTTCGGCTTTGTCCCGCAAAGCTGATTTGTTTCAGGATTTATTTCTGTCTGCCGTTTTTTATTTTTCAGAAAAACCTTATCTGAGCTGTATCGTCAAGTCCGTCAAGAACTCCGTTGCGTTTCAGTATCTCAATATGCGTTTTGGATATTTTACACCTTTCCCTCAGCTCTTCAACGGAATATATCTCGCCCTCCGACGCTATCTGTTCAATACTTTCAGCCGCCTTCATTCCAAGACCCGGGAGCGAAGAAAACGGCATTCTTATCTTACCGTCTTCCGGCGTGAACTCCCTGGCTTTTGACCTGTAAAGATCCACCGGAAGAAATTCTATACCTCTTGCGTTGCATTCAACAACAAGTTGCAGTATCGGGATTAGGTCTTTTTCCGCCGCCGACGCATCTTTGCCTTTGGCGTTTATTTCTTTTATAAAATTTCTGACATATTCTTTGCCTTTGATGACCGTTTCAGCGTCGAATCCCCCCGGCGCCACCGTGAACATCGCCGCGTAAAACGCCAGCGGATGATAGATCTTATACCAGCCGAGCCTTATGGCAGTTATGTCATATGCGACGGCGTGTGCCTTCGGAAACATGTATTCTATCTTGTTGCATGAACTAATATACCATTCCGCAACATTATGGCTTCTCATTATCTCTATCTGTTTTTCTGACAGGAATTTATTCTTTTTCCGTACCGTTTCCATTATATTGAACGCATCAGACGGATCCAGTCCCGCGTGTATCAGATAAACCATTATACTGTCACGTGTTCCGACGCACTCGGATATCGTACAGGTGCCGTCTGCTATCAGGTCTCTTGCGTTTCCGAGCCAGACTCCCGTTCCGTGTGAAAGACCCGATATCTGCAAAAGGTCGGAAAAAGTTTTCGGCTTCGCTTCGATCAGCATCTGCCTGACGAAATTGGTTCCGAGCTCAGGAAGTCCGAATGTACCCGTCTCCGAGTCGATATCCTCCGGTTTTACTCCGAGCGGCTCCGGTGACAGCAAAAGATCGTACACTTTCCGGTCGTTCATCGGGACGTCCGCTATCTTCACTCCCGAAAACTTTTCCATGTATACGTATTTTGTCGGTACATCGTGTCCGAGACAGTCAAGCTTCAGTATTGTATCGTGCAGATGATTGAAATCAAAATGCGTTGTTACGACATCTGTGTTTACGTCGTCTGCCGGATGCTGTACCGGCGTAAAATCGTATATTTCATACTCATGCGGTATTACGACTATTCCTCCGGGGTGCTGTCCGGTAGTTCTCTTCACTCCTACGCATCCGTCTACAAGTCTTTGCACCTCAGCTCTGTTGAGATTTATCCCGGTTTCCTCCATGTACTTTTTAACGAACCCGAAAGCTGTCTTTTCGGCTATCGTTCCGAGCGTTCCCGCCCTGAAAACATTTTCGGCTCCGAAAAGCACTTCACAGTATTTATGAGCGTCAGCCTGTACATCGCCTGAGAAATTGAGGTCTATATCCGGCGACTTCTCACCGTGAAACCCGAGAAACGTCTCAAACGGTATTTCATGTCCGTCGCAGATGTACTTAGACCCGCAGACCGGGCAGTTTTTATCCGGAAGATCGAACCCCGAACCGACTTCGCCGTTCAGGAAAAATTCACTGTGTCTGCACTTCGGGCAGCGGTAATGCGGCGGAAGCGGGTTTACCTCCGAAACTCCCGCCATTGTGGCGACAAATGAGGATCCGACCGATCCTCTTGATCCGACAAGGTATCCTTTGCTTTCGCTGTTGGCAATCAGCTTCTGCGCTATTATGTAAAGTACGGCAAAACCGTTGTCAATTATCGGTTTCAGCTCACGGTTGAGCCTGTCCTCAACTATCGTAGGTAAAGGATCTCCGTACCATTCCTTAGCTCTTTTCCAGCACATTTCCTGCAATTCCTCGGGCGCTCCGGGTATCTTCGGAGTATAACTTCCCTTCGGGATAGGCAGTATCTCATCATCGACTGCGTCTGCAATCAGGTTTGTGTTTTTTACTACCACCTCATACGCCTTGTCACTTCCGAGATAGGAAAACTCTTCAAGCATCTCTTCCGTTGTTCTGAAATAAAGTCCGGTATCCGAATCGGCATCCTTGAACTTTCCGTGTATTAGAACCTTTCTGAAAATCTCATCCTCCGGATCAAGGAAATGAGCATCACAGGTCGCGCATACCGGTTTACCGGTAAGTTCACCTATCTGAACTATACGTCTGTTGAATTCCCTTATTTTTTCAAATCCGGGTGCGCTGTAATCCGAGGTGCTTTTCATTGCTTCCCTTTCGGATCTGTCAAGCATGAAGGCATTGTTGCAAAGCGGCTGTATTTCGAGATAATCGTAAAACTCCGCTATCTGTTTCAGTTCTTCATCGCTTTTATGCTGAGCCGCCGCTCTGTATAGCTCACCCTGCTCACAAGCCGAACCGACTATAATGCCCTCTCTGTATTC
>CALWJW010000058.1 GCA_944381095.1 uncultured Clostridia bacterium
CGAGCTGGTCAAAGCAATAAAAGAACAGATAGGCGATATGCCGCTGGAACTCCATACTCACTATACTTCGGGACTTGCGTCAATGACGGCGCTCAAAGCCGTAGAGGCAGGCGTGGACATAATAGATACTGCGATTTCACCGCTTGCCATGGGAACGTCACAGCCCGGAACCGAGCCAATGGTCGCGGCACTTCAGGGCACCGAGTTCGATACAGGGCTTGATCTGGCACAGCTTGACGTCATCTCCAAGTATTTTGACAAATTGAGAGAAAAGTACCTGGCAAACGGTCTGCTTGATCCGAAAGTTCTGAAAGTAAATGTAAATGCACTGCTTTATCAAGTACCGGGCGGAATGCTTTCCAACCTTATTTCACAGCTGAAACAGGCTGGCAAGAGCGACAAACTCGCAGAGTGTCTTGAAGAGGTCCCGAGAGTCCGTAAGGATGCCGGATATCCTCCGCTCGTAACTCCTACTTCTCAGATAGTGGGTACGCAGGCAGTGTTCAACGTAATAGGCGGCGAGCGCTACAAGATGGTGACAAAGGAATTCAAAGGACTTGTCAGAGGTGAGTACGGTAAGACGCCGGCTCCGATCGCTCCCGAGTTTGTGGAAAAGATACTCGGCAAAAATGCTGAGTTGATAGACTACCGTCCGGCTGACAAGCTGGAACCGGAAATGGATAAGCTCCGCGAAAAATGCAAGATATGGGCTGTGGACGGAAAGATAAGCGATGAAGACGTGCTTTCATACGCCCTTTTCGAGCAGGTAGCGGCAAAATTTTTCGATAACAGAGAAAAGAAACGTCTCGGAATTGACGGTAAAAATGCCGATCCGGAACTCGGAGTCCACGCAATATAATCAATTACAATCAGATAAAAAAACGGCTTTGCGCTACCGCGTAAAGCCGTTTTTTACGGCTGATAAAACAGGAAAACGGCGAAGGATAAATAGCGTTCAGTGTGAGAGGACAAAGCTTCCGGCAAAGGTTTCCGGCGTAAATATTTCAATTTATTTGTGATTTATTTGTGAATAATGGTTAAATTTATCTGAAACGGTTGACTTGCAAAGGAAATAAGATTATAATTATAAGGAACATAAAAAAACAGAATTCCGAAAAAACAAAAGAGGAGACAAAAAATGGCGAAGATAGATATAATATCCGGTTTTCTCGGTGCCGGGAAGACTACGCTGATAAAAAAACTTATAAAAGAAGCATTCAAAGGCGAGCAGCTTGTTCTGATAGAAAACGAGTTCGGAGAAATAGGAATTGACGGGGGATTTCTGAGTGATGCAGGAATAAAAATAACGGAAATGAACTCAGGCTGTATATGCTGCTCACTTGTGGGAGATTTCGGAAGAGCGCTTGAAAAAGTGATAAGCGAATATCATCCCGACAGAATACTTATAGAGCCTTCCGGAGTAGGAAAATTGTCTGATGTGATCGAGGCAGTGAGAAAGATCGAAAATCCGGAAGCACAGCTCAACTCATTTACAACGGTGTGTGATGCCGGAAAATGCCGGATGTATATGAAGAATTTCGGTGAGTTCTATAACAACCAGGTGGAATTCGCTTCGGCGATAATAATGAGTCATACGTCAAAACTGAGCGAGGAAAAGACAGCGGAGGCGTATCGTATGCTCAGAGAAAAGAACCCGGAAGCGGTAATTGTGACAACACTATGGGATGAGCTTAGCGGAGAACAGTTGTTGAGCGCCATAGAAGGCAAAGACAGTCTCAAAAATGAGATAGAGCAGCTCGTTGTCAGGGCACATAGACATCATGACGATGAAGAAGGACATCACCCCCACGACGACGACGATGACGAAGAGTGTTGCCACGGACATCACCACCATGACGACGACGATGACGAAGAGTGTTGCCACGGACATCATCACCATGACGAAGACGACGGCGAATGCTGTCACGGACATCATCACCATGACGAAGACGACGGCGAGTGCTGTCACGGACATCACCACCACGACGAAGACGACGGCGAGTGCTGTCACGGACATCATCACCATGACGACGAAGAGTGCTGCCACGGACATCATCACCATGACGACGACGACGGCGAATGCTGTCACGGACATCATCACCATGACGAAGACGACGGCGAGTGCTGCCACGGACATCATCACCATGACGAAGACGACGGCGAATGCTGTCACGGACATCATCACCACCACCATGCCGATGAGATTTTCACCAGTTGCGGGTTCGAAACAACAGTCAGATTTACCGAAAATCAGATCGAGCAAATCCTTTCAGAACTGGAAAATGAAAAGGAATTCGGCGTGATACTGAGAGCAAAAGGTATTGTTATGGCGCAGGACGGCGGCTGGATACACTTTGATTATGTTCCCGGTGAACCCGATGTACGTCGCGGAAGCGCCGGTATCACCGGCAGGCTTTGTGTAATAGGCTCAGGTGTGGTAAAAGAAAAAATCGCACGGCTTTTCGGTATCTGAACCGCGTAAGCCGCAAATTGACCTGTCGGGCTCAAATTACCGGAATATACCGAAACAGATCCTGTCACCGTGGTGGCTCACGCTGCGGTACAGAGATGGATACCGAATGATCAGGAGAATAATATGGAAATACCTGTTTACTTGTTTACGGGTTTCCTCGAATCAGGGAAAACCAGAATGATCAGCGAAACAATGGCGGACAAGAGATTTCAGAATAAGGAACGAACGCTTATACTTGTCTGTGAAGAAGGAATTGAGGAATACGATACTTCAAAGTACAGCGGCAAGGTTTTTACCGAATATGTTGAAAGCGTCGGAGAAATAACCCGGGAAAAACTGTCGGAATGGCTTAAAAAGTACAATGCGGACCGGGTAATGGTCGAATACAACGGGATGTGGAACATAGGTGCGTTTTATGACGCACTTCCGGAGAACTGGTTTGTCTATCAGGAAGTGATGTGCGTCGACAGTAATACATTTGCCGTTTATAACGCCAATATGCGTACCCTTATGTACGACAAGCTCTCAGGTTGCTCAGTTGTTTTTTTCAACCGCTGCAACGGTGATACCGATATAATGAACCTCCATAAGGAGGTCAGAGCAGTAAGCCGTACCGTCGGAATAGTGTACGAATATACCGATGGAAGAATACAGCAGGACAATATAGAAGACCCTCTTCCGTTCGATGTAAACGCACCTGTAATTGAGATTTCCGACAGGGATTACGCCATATGGTACAGGGATATGTCTGAGGATATGAAAAAGTACCAGGGCAAGACTGTAAAGTTCAAAGGCATTGCGGCAAAGGATGCAAATCTGAAAAACGGTGAATTTGCTTTCGGAAGAATGGTGATGACCTGCTGTGAGGCGGATACTTCATTTCACGGTATGATAGCGACCGGTGAGACGGGAGTTGAAGTCAGAAACGGGGACTGGCTGATAGTTTGGGCAGTACTGAAAAAAGAAAAACACAGAATGTACGGCGGGTACGGACCTGTACTTCACGTATTGAACATTGAAAAAACAACGGCACCGGAAAATCCGGTAGCGTCTTTTGTCTGAAAAACGGAGGAATAGAATTGTACAGGTACGAAACTCATTGTCATACGAGCGAAACTTCAAAATGCGGGATAACGGGCGCGGCGGATTTTGTACGTTTTTTCAAAAACAAAGGGTATGACGGTGTTTTTATAACCGATCATTTTTTCAGAGCGAATATAGTGGATATTCCGGAAAATTACAGCTGGGAGCAGAAAGTCGATGTCCTTCTCAGAGGCTACGAGGTTGCGAGAGAAGAAGGCGCAAAGGTCGGGCTTGACGTTTTCCTCGGTTGGGAATTCGGTTACGAATCATTGCATTTGCTCACTTACGGGTTAGATCGAGAATGGCTTTTGGATAACCCGGATCTCATTTCTCTCGATTATATCCATTATTGCGACCGGGTTCACGAGTCAGGCGGATTTATAGTCAACGCGCATCCTTTCAGACAGGTAAAGGGTGTGGTAAGGCTGATGCCGTACAACAGCGACGCCGCTGAGATAATAAACGGGGCTAACGCCGACAACAAGCGCAGTGCGGCTTACGCCGAAATGATGGGACTTCCGGTGACGGCAGGATCCGATATACACAACAAAAACACAAAAGCCAACCTTGCGGGAGTTCTTTCCGAAACAAAATTCGGTTCCGTGTACGACTATATCGATGCGGTGAAAAACCGTAAGGTAACACTTTTCGAGTTTCCCAACACAGCAGATCAGATACAGAATGAAAGAATTGTTACCCCGTAACTGTACGGCTGACTGTTAAAGTGAATTTAGATAGGTGGTACGGATATTCCATAGCCTGTGATCACATGTCATAACTGCTGACAGGACAAAAATTTTCAAGGTCAAGTAGCATAATTCGGTTACATTCACGGAATGCTCTGGAAATCAAAAGCGGGTCGTTTAACAACGTTCCGCCTTTTGTTTTTTTTGAGTGTCAAAAACTTTGGCGGAAAAAACAATGGTAAAACGGTTATCCGGATATGGAAAGTAAAGGTAAAAAATGTATAAACAAACGTAAAAAATGCCGGAAAGCACTTGAAATTTCAGGGAATATATATTATAATAAATAAAACAGCTGGCTTTGCCGGATCATGGAAAGGATATCCCATATGGATACGCTGAAATACAAAAGGGTTTTGCTCAAACTGTCGGGAGAAGCACTTGCAAACGGTGCTGACGGACTGTATAATTATTCTTTTCTGGAAAGTGTGGTATCAGAAATCAGGAGATGCCTTGATATAGGAGCGGAGATCGCGGTAGTGGTAGGCGGAGGAAATATATGGAGAGGTCGCCAGGGCGGCGGGATGGACAGAGTAAGGGCTGACAAAATGGGAATGCTCGCCACCGTTATGAATTCTATAGCGTTGCAGGACGCGTTTCTTTCTTCCGGAACTGACGCAAGGATTCTTACGGCTGTCGATATCCAGGGGGTGGGAGAACGTTTTGAAAGAGACAAAGCATTAAGGTATCTTCGCAAGGGTAAACTGGTGATCTTCGGAGCGGGAACCGGAAGTCCGTACTTCACTACGGATACGACAGCACTTCTCCGTGCCTGTGAAATATCCGCCGACGCGGCGCTTTTTGCCAAAAACATCGACGGTGTCTATACGAGAGACCCGAAGATCCACAGCGACGCGGTCAGGCTTGATAAGATCACCTATGACGAGATAATAAGCGGAAGGCTCGGTGTCATTGATCTGACAGCGGCGACCTTCGGGCTTGAAAACAAAATGAAAATCGTGCTTTTCGGTCTGAGCGACCCGGCAAACATTTACAGAGCGATAACCGGAGAAAGTATCGGAACGTTACTGACAGTGTGATCTTAACGAACGGATAACCCGAAAACAAATTTTTTGCTTCCGGAGATCCGGAGAGTACTCGGACAACTGCGTAACTACGACTGAAATATCTGATGACAGTCAGACAAAAACTGAATTATTTTGCTGTGACAGGCATAAAATACGAAAGGAAAAACGATATGAAACTGGATACAAAAGAATTTGAGGCAAAAATGCAGAAATCGCTTCAGGGATTTGAAAAGGAACTTGCAACGATAAGAGCCGGCAGAGCAAACCCCGCTGTGCTTGACAAAGTCACTGTTGATTATTACGGTGCGCCCACCGCAATTAACGGAGTGGCGTCTGTGGCGGTCCCGGATGCAAGAACGATAACGATAACTCCGTGGGATATGTCGCTTCTGAAACAAATAGAAAAGGCGATACTTGCTTCCGATCTCGGAATTGTACCGCAGAACGACGGAAAAATGCTCAGACTCAGCTTTCCGGCACTGACGGAAGACAGAAGAAAAGACATAGTGAAGCAGATCCAGAAAATGACGGAAGAAGCAAAAGTGGCGGTCAGAAACATACGCCGCGAAGCAAACGACAAATGCAAGGAAATGAAAAAGAGCGGGGATATGACTGAGGATGAACAGAAAGCGTCGGAAAAAAACATCCAGGATCTAACCGACAAGTATGTAAAGCTGCTTGAAAATGTCCAGGCGGCAAAAGAGAAGGAAATAATGTCGATATAATCCGGAAAAACGGAAGAAATGAAATTATGGAAAACAGTGAAAATCCGCAGTACGACAGTAAAGGGCGTCTGATAAAAGTCGGCAGGGACCTGAGGCACATAGCGTTTATCATGGACGGAAACGGAAGATGGGCGCAGCGGAGGGGATACCCGAGAGAAAAAGGTCACACGGAAGGTACAAAAGCGTTTGAAAGAGCTGTCAGATACTGCGGCGAAATAGGCCTTGAAGTAATGACGGTTTATGCTTTTTCAACCGAAAACTGGAAAAGGCCGGAACGAGAAGTCAGAAAAATAATGGGTCTGCTTGAAAAATATCTTGATAAATTGCTTGAAAAGGCTTCGGAATACGAAGTGAAAGTGAGGTTTATCGGGGAAAGAAAGGCTCTGTCACAGAGGATCCGTGACAAAATTTCGCTGGCGGAAGATTTGACGTCAGGATATCACAGAGTACTGAATATAGCGCTTAATTACGGGGGAAGAGCTGAAATTACCTCAGCAGTCAACCGGCTGATATCGGCAGGCAGGCGAACCGTCAGTGAGGATGATATAAGCGGAGCGCTTTATACTTCCGGCTTACCTGATCCCGATTTGATAGTCAGAACAGCCGGGGAGCGGAGACTTTCGAATTTCCTGCTATGGCAGTCGGCGTACTCGGAGTTTTACTACACAGACACATTGTGGCCGGATATGGATGAAACGGAAATACAAAAGGCAATAGACGACTACTACAATAGAACCAGGCGCTTCGGTGCAGTCAGGTAAGCCGGTGCCGCTGTGATAAAGGATGTGATTTATTGTTTCGACGGATTTTGACGGCAATAGTGGGTATAACGATACTGATACCGTTTCTGGTATTTTCGGATAAGTGGCCATTGATTGTCATGACCTGCGTGATAGGGTTACTGTCAGCTTTTGAAATACTGAAATGCACGGGACTTGTGAGGCAGTTTCATCTGACTGTGATTTCGGCGGCGACGATTCTGTTCACACAGATCGGAGTAAGAGTGTTTGAAGTTGACAGATATCTGACGCTTGCGCTGATAGCATATATGGTTTATGCAGTGATAGCAATGACGTTTTCTGTATTTTCCAAAGGGAAAATTCAGCTTTCGGATCTGTGTCAGTCGGTTCTCATGATAGTTTATGTGAGCTTCGGACTTTCTTGTCTTACACTTCTCCGTGATTTCAGCGAAGAGTACGGACTTGTACTTTTCCTTCTGACATTTTTCGTGCCGTGGGTTTGCGACGCCATGGCGTATTTTGTCGGAGTGTTTTTCGGAAAGCATAAAATGATACCCGACGTAAGTCCGAAGAAAACAGTAGAAGGAGCAGTCGGGGGAATAGCGGGAGTTATTCTTGCAACTGTTGTTTTCGGACTGGCGATGCACTTCGGATTCGGAAAACAGCCGAATTATTTTCTGTTGGTTGCGCTTGCGTTGATCGGCGGTATCGTAAGTCAGTGGGGCGACCTTATCGCTTCGCTTCTGAAAAGAGAGTACGGAATAAAGGACTACGGTAAGGTGTTTCCGGGGCACGGCGGCGTTATGGACAGATTCGATTCGCTTTTTTCTGTTTCGATATTCATTTTTTCCGCGTGCAAGCTGTTCGAACAGGTGACGCTTTTTGTGAGTTGGTAAAATGGAAATAACAAGTATGGACGTTCTCGGTGCGACCGGATCGGTCGGAACTCAGGCACTCGACGTGGCAAAACGGTTGGGTGTCGGAGTCCGCGCAATCAGCTGTGGGGCAAATACCGAGAGAGCAGAAGAGATAATAAGAGAGTTCAAAATAAAAATGTGCGCCGTGGCAGATGAACAGAAGGGAAAACTTCTCAGAGCCGCGGTAGCCGATACCGGATGTAAGATATATACCGGCAGATCGGCAGCTTCCGACGTAGCCATAGAAAGCGACGCCGATATCACAGTCAATGCGATAACCGGAATAGCGGGACTTATGCCGACTCTGAAAGTACTTGAAAGCGGCAAGGAGCTGGCGCTGGCAAACAAGGAAAGCCTTGTTACGGCAGGACAGTATGTAATGTCGCTTGCGGCAAAAAACAAAAGGGAGATTCGTCCGGTAGACAGTGAGCACTGTGCGGTGTGGCAGTCGCTGAGAGCCGGGAAAAAAGAGGAGATAAAAAAAATAATCCTGACTGCGTCAGGAGGCCCTTTTTTCGGGTATACTAAGGAACAGCTTGCCGGCGTGACTGCCGAACAGGCACTGAAACATCCCACGTGGAAGATGGGGGCAAAAATAACAATCGACAGCGCAACGCTGATGAACAAAGGATTTGAAGTAATCGAAGCCTGCTGGCTGTTCGGAACTGACACGGACAGCATTGATGTGATTATACACCGTGAAAGCATAATTCATTCAATGGTGGAATATAAAGATAACATGATAGTGGCACAGCTCGGAGCTCCGGATATGAGGTCATGCATACAGTATGCGATAACAGCCCCCGAAAGGAGAGAAGCGGTCAGTAAAGAACTTGATTTCGCGTCAATATCAAAACTGACGTTTTACCGTCCGGACGAAAATACTTTCCCTCTCCTGAAGCTGGCAAAAGAAGCATACAGAAGAGGCGGAAGCTGCGGAGCCGCGCTGAACGGTGCTAACGAAACAGCGGTGGATTTGTTCCTGAAAGGCAGGATAAACCTGCCGACATTGTTCGAAGCCGTGGAAAAAGCAACATTTGAAGCCTGTTCGGACGAATGCAGCCCTGAGGCGGTTTTTGATGCGGATAAAGCGGCAAGAGCGGCTGTGCTGAGAGAGATAAACGGAGGATAACTGGTTAACTTATGGAGGCAGTAAAGGTATTTGTGCTCACCGTAATAGTGTTCGGCGTACTAATATTCGTACACGAACTCGGGCACTTTCTCGCCTGCCGTATTTTCGGAGTTAAGGTAAATGAATTTGCGATAGGAATGGGACCTAAACTGGTCTCCGTCAAGGGTAAAAAATCGTCGACAGTATATTCAATCAGAGCGTTGCCTATCGGCGGGTTCAACAATATCGAGGAAGAAATTCCCGGACAAAGGGAGAACGCTGGGGAAGAAGACCGGGACCGCACTTCACCGGAGTATGATAAATATCAGCATGAATACGGAACTTCTGATTCCGGCGGCGTAAATGCGGCATGGGGGGAATATACGTTCAGTTCAAGACCTGTCTGGCAGAGAATGATAATAATAGTGGCAGGCGCTGCGATGAATCTTCTTCTTGGACTTCTCCTTATGACGGTAGTAGTTTTGCGTACCGAAAATTACTATTCAACAGTAATATACAGTTTCTACGATACAGAAACCGGAGAGGAAATAAGCGAATATTCAGGGCTGAAAAGCGGAGACGAAATTATAAAGGTCGGCAGAAGACGTGTTCACACAGGTGATGAACTGTTTTACGCGATTTTTGCGGACGGAGCGCAGAATATAGATATAACCGTTATCAGAGACGGCGAACGTATCGTAATAGAAGATGTAACTTTCCCGACCGGAAATGAGGCCGGTATAGTGTTCGGTATAAGGAATTTTACGCCTTGCACCGAAAAAAAGAATTTTGTAAATACGGTAAAGCAGGCGTTTTTCGGAAGTATCAGCTCAATGACGCAGGTTTTCGACTCGATAAAAGGGCTGATAACCGGGAAATACGGAATACAGCATATATCCGGACCGATAGGAGTAGGAGAGGTAATCGGCGAGGCGGCAAAACTCGGGCTGGATTCGGTGCTGATGATTTCGGTCCTGCTCAGTATGAATCTCGGAATATTCAATCTGCTGCCGATACCGGGTCTTGACGGAGGAAAATTTGTCTTCCTTGCGATAGAGGGAATACGGAGAAAGCCACTTCCGAGGCAAATAGAAGAAAACGCAACGCTGGTCGGAATGATGCTGTTGTTTTCGCTGATTATAATTGTTGCGTTTAAGGACATATTCACACTTGTACGATAAACAAAGAGACAGTATACCCGAAAGGTAAAAAAGGTCTGCGGAAAGAGTGAATCTGTCCGCAGATTTGATTTTTTGCGCTCAGGAGAATATCCGACCGGGTTGAATTACGGAATGCCTTCTGAAATTCCGGCGTTTCTTGTAGGGACGGCAGTTGTATGAAATTTTCATCCGTGGCTTGTATAAATGTCGGTGTTTGAAAGTTTCATTCGAAGTTTGTAAAAATGTCAGGTATCTGAAAGTTTCATTTAAGCAGGGTGGAAAGCAGTGATACAGAGAAGAAAAACAAGGCAAATAAGGATAGGAAAACTGTCGGTAGGAAATGAAAGCCCGATAAGCGTCCAGTCAATGTCAAACATACCCGCGTCTGAAACAGAAAAATGCGTTGCACAGGCGATTGAGATGGAAAAAGCCGGGTGTGATATATTCAGATTCGCCGTACCGGCAAAAGAAAACGCGAAAATATTTTATCTCGCGAAAGAAAATGGTGTGAAGATGCCGCTTGTGGCAGACATACACTTTGATTATAAAATAGCTTTGGAGTGCGCCGAAGCAGGGGCTGATAAGATAAGAATAAATCCCGGGAACATAGGGGATGACAGTAAGATCAGAGAAGTGGTAAGGGTATGCAGAAAAAAAGGAATTCCCATAAGGATAGGGGTCAATTCCGGATCGCTTGAAAAGGAATTGTTGGCAAAATACGGATATCCGAGTCCGGAAGCGCTTGCCGAAAGCGCGCTGAATCACGCAAGGCTGCTTGAAAAATTCGATTTTTACGATACTGTGATCTCAATAAAATCCTCAGATGTCAAAAACATGATCGAGGCAAACAGAATACTTGCCGCAAAATGCGACTATCCTCTGCATATAGGAGTAACGGAAGCGGGAACTCCGGAAAACGGGTTACTGAAAAGTTCTGTGGGAATAGGCTCACTTCTCTGCGACGGGATAGGGGATACGGTAAGAGTGTCGCTGACGGCACAACCTTCTGAGGAGATAAAGGCGGCGAAAAAAATACTCAAAGCGGTTGGTTACTGTGAAAACGGAATAAACGTGATATCCTGCCCGACGTGCGGCAGAACCGGAATAAACCTGATCGGACTTGTAAACGAGTTTGAAAGCCGCATAGGTGAGATAAAGTCAGCAAGAAAGCTTACCGTAGCGCTGATGGGTTGCGCGGTTAACGGCCCGGGAGAGGCAAGGGAAGCAGATATCGGAATTGCCGGAGGAAACGGAGAGGCAGTGCTGATAAAAAAGGGAGTCATAGTACGGAAGGTTAAAGAAGATCGGATTATCGACGAACTTATAGACGAAATAAACAGGATCTGAAAGAAAGGACGGCGAATGCGAAATGGCGGCAAAGACACTCGTTGAGTATCTTGCGAGATATAATGCCGAAGGACTGCAAAGGGAAATACTTGCATCCGCCGGGGAATATAAGTGCCGAGTCAATAAGGAAAGAAAAATGCTTGAAATAAAAGCAGACTTTCCGAGAATATACAGAAAACGCGACATAAGGCGGCTTGAAGAAGGGATTAAAAAAGCTTACGGACTCAGCTATGTACATATAATCACGCATTACGGAAGAGAAATGTTTTCGGACAGCTACATAGAGGAAATGATAGAGGAGCTTCAGTTCCGGGGAGCGGTGGCGAAAGGGTTTTTCAGCGACTATGAGTATAAAGTGGACAACGCCGGTAAAAAGATCACTGTAAAAGTCGGATTTTCTGAGGACGGCGGGATAGGACTGATGTATTCGGACAACACCCACAAGGTAGCGTCAGAGATACTGCACGATGAATTCGGTATAAATTACGAGGTCGAAATAATCAGGGACGGCGTCAGAGCCGAGAAACTTGAAAAGAATGCAGAGGAAATAAGAAAAAAAATAATCGGAGAGATGCCGGTGCTGAAACCCGTGGCCGCAGAAAGAGCGAGTGTCAGCAGAAATCCGGTCGGAATAAAAAGCGCCGGAGAAAATGAAATAGTTTCAGGTAATATACGATTCGACGTAAAGGAACCTGAGCTCATATACGGCGAAGAATTTGAGATAAAGGATATTTGCTCGCCGTGGGAAGCGTTTGTCAGCGACAAAAGGACAAAAAACGTAGTCGGAAGACTTTTCGGAACTGAAATCAGGGAAATCAGCAGAGGTAAAAAAGTCATCATCACTTTCTGCATTACAGACAACGAGAGCTCTCTGCCATGTAAAATGGTAGTCGGAAGCGAAGAAGGACAGCGCCTTACCGAAATATTTTCAGGTCAGCCTGACGTCTGTATAAGAGGAGTGCTGACAGAAGACAAATTCACATCGACTGAGGAGTTTCAGCCTTTTTCGGTCAAAAAGATAAAAAGTCAGCCGTTAAGGGAAGACCAAAGCAGTGAAAAAAGAGTGGAACTGCATCTGCATACGCAAATGTCGCAGATGGATGCGGTGACAGATATAAAGCAACTTCTGAAAACCGCGAAGAGATGGGGACATAAAGCGGTGGCTATAACCGATCATTCCTGCCTGCAAGCGTTCCCGCCGGCAATGGAGGCACTCCAAAAAATGGGAGGAGGGCTGAAACTGCTTTACGGGGTTGAGGTTTACCTTGTGGACGATACTGCCAAAGCGGTTTTCGGAGAAAAGGAAAGCTCGTTTGAAGATGAGTTTGTGGTTTTCGATATCGAGACGACAGGACTTTCATTTGTAAATGACAAGATAATAGAGATAGGAGCGGTCAGATACAGAAACGGAAAAATAACCGACAGATTCGATACATTCGTCAACCCCGGAACCGAAATACCGGAAGAAATTGTAAAACTGACGTCAATAACCAATGAAATGGTGTCAGACGCCCCCGGAATGAAAGACGCGATGACCGCCTTTCTCGGATTCTGTAAGGATGACGTTCTTGTGGCACACAACGCTTCATTCGATACTACGTTTATCAGGGCAGCGTGTAACAGTCTGGGAATTGAGTTCAAGAATACATACATCGATACTTATGCGGTATCACGTTTTGTCAATACCGACCTTAAAAAGCATAATCTTGAAGCTTTAAGAGACTATTTCGGACTCGGGGAATTCCATCATCACAGAGCATCGGACGATGCGGCAGTGACGGCGGAAATTTTCGGCAGTATGTGCCGTAAACTCAAAGAAGACGGAATACAGGATACCGCCCGAATGTCACAGGTGATGGCAGACAGCGCCGATCCGAAAAAGATCAAAGACGTTTACCATGCGATTCTTATCGCAAAAACTCAGGCGGGACTTAAAAATCTTTACAAGATAGTTTCCAAGAGCTATGTGGATTATTTTTACTATCAGGCAAGAGTCCCGAAAACAGTGCTCAGAGAATACAGA
>CALWJW010000059.1 GCA_944381095.1 uncultured Clostridia bacterium
AAGCGCATTGCCCGCAGCAGGCGGCAGTGTGGTAACATCCGTGAAAACCGGAAGCGCATTGCCCGCAGCAGGCGGAAATCCGTTCAGGACACTGTTTGAAAAAGAATACGTTGCCGTCGTTTCGGGCGACTGCCCGGAAGAAGGAGAAATGACGGATTTCCTGTTGAAAAAGGACGGAAAGGTCTATGCGGTAAAAACTCAGAGGAAAGGCGCAAAGCCGGCAAAACTCGGTTTCCGGGTGGTATCAAAGACCGAATATCAAGGAAAAACGCTGTCGCTTGTACGTATTAAACTGTACACCGGAAGAACTCATCAGATACGGGTACAGTTTGCGTCAAGAGGTATGCCGGTCGCGGGAGACGGCAGGTACGGCAGCCGTCTCAAATGTGACAATATTTCGCTGTTCTCGGTCAAAATAGCATTTATTCACCCCTCAACCGGTGAAAAAACGGTATTTGTTTCGGAAATTCCCGAAAGCGGATATTTCAGGCTTTTCGCAGAAAGAAATAACACCTGAATCCGCAATCAGGCAGACCGTTACCGTCAGGTACCGCAGTGAAAACCGGTGTAAAAACAAAATAATTCAGCTAACGAAAATCAGTATAGTCAAGCAAAGCTAACGTAAAAAATATCCGCAAAATGTCAGACCTTGAAACAAATGTGCGTTGCGGGTTTCGAACAGTCATTTTAAGATGAAAGATAAAGGTCGGCGGTCGGTGATCGGAACTGTTTACCGGCATAATCGTAAAGATACCCGAAGGTGCCGGAAAGATGCCACTTTATACTGATAAGAATGTACGCAAACAGGAAAGATGCCGGTATTATACTGACAAGAATATACGTAAACAGGCTTCGGAAAATATTCTCGGGAGTGCTTATAAACACGTTTTGGGGACAGCCGGAAAACGCCGGAAAAAAACCGATGCTTCAATTGCAAAAATACCCGGCAAGCACCGGGATGACACCCGCAGAGAAAATACTTCCGTAAAGATACCGGAAAAATATATTTTAATTACGACAAAGAAAACACAGGCACACAAAGTGCGGAAAGAGGATAAAATGAACCTGAAAGGCAGAAATTTCCTGAAACTCATCGACTTTACACCCGAAGAGATAGGAGGACTTATCGATTACGCAGCCGAGCTGAAAAAGGACAAGAAAAACGGCGTGGATCATACCGATATGCACAGAGGAAAAAACATAGTGCTTATTTTTGAAAAGACAAGCACACGTACACGCTGCGCTTTCGAGGTGGCGGCGCATGACCTCGGAATATCTGTAACGTATCTCGATCCTTCCTGCTCACAGATAGGTAAAAAAGAGAGTATTGCGGATACTGCCCGGGTTCTCGGCAGAATGTTTGACGGTATAGAATACAGGGGGTACGGTCAGGAGATCGTAGAGGAGATCGCCAGATACAGCGGCGTTCCGGTCTGGAACGGTCTGACAAATGAGTTCCATCCCACACAGATACTTGCGGATTTTCTGACTATACGTGAGCATTTCGGCAGACTCAAAGGGATAAACTTCGTGTATATGGGTGACGCGCGCTACAATATGGGTAACTCTCTTATGATCGGCTGCGCAAAAATGGGACTTAATTTCACTGCCTGCGCGCCTTCCGATTACTTCCCGGACGGTAAACTGATAGAGCTCAGCCGCGCCTGCGCAAAGGAATCGGGAGCAGGACTGCGCTTCATTGAAGACCCGGCAGAAGCCGTTAAAGGCGCCGATGTCATCTATACCGATGTATGGGTGTCAATGGGAGAGCCGGCGGAGGTCTGGCGGGAGAGGATAGAAGCTCTGGGAAAATATCAGGTAAACGACGCTCTGATGGCGGCGACCGGCAACCCGGAATGCGTTTTTATGCATTGCCTGCCGGCGTTTCACGATACCAAGACTGAGACCGGAGCGAGCGTTTGCGAGAAATTCGGAAGAACGGAAATGGAAGTTACCGACAGTGTGTTTGAGAGCAAGGCGTCGATAGTTTTTGATGAAGCGGAAAACCGTATGCATACAATAAAGGCGGTAATTGCGGCAACGCTCTGAAAACCGGAAGTCTGAGATAATCTGAATCGGAAAATAACAGGAAAAGAATCGGAAAATAACCGGAAAATAACCGGAAAATAACCGGAAAAGAATCGGAAAAGGGGAGAAGAATATGGCAAGAAAACAGATAGTCAATGCCGACATAGTGACGGCAGAGGGTATACTTAAAGGCAAAACGATAGTATTTGATGAAAAAATTCTGGCAATATCCGACAGACCCGAAAACGGCACTGAGACTGTGGACGGAAGCGGAAAAATGTTGCTTCCGGGTCTGATAGATATGCACATTCACGGCTATAACGGTTCCGATTGTTCGGACGGAACCGAGGAAGCTGTAACCGCGGTTGCTTCCGGTATAATCGCAAACGGAGTGACTGCTTTTCTGCCGACTACCATGACAGTTTCTGTCCCTGAACTGGAATCGGCGTTCGACGCCGCCCGTAAAGTCAGATCCCGTCAATGCTCTGATCGGAAATTCGGAAACACCACCGCAACGGTAATAGGCGTTCATGCCGAAGGGCCGTTTATAAGCATGGCAAAGAAGGGAGCGCAGAATCCCGCTTACATAATAAATCCGCCGGACGCGGATTTTGTAAAAAAGCATTCCGATATCATAAAAATGATAACCGTCGCACCCGAAACAGATGAAAACTGTAAGGCAATAAAAAAAATCACATCGGAAACCGGTGTGATAGTATCTGCCGGTCATACAACGGCAGACTTCGAAACCATGCAGAAAGCAATAGAAGCCGGAGTTACACATGCGACACACTTGTTTAACGCCATGCCGGCAATATCTCACAGAGATCCGGGCGGAACAACTGCACTGCTTTTCTCTGAAAAGGTGAGCTGCGAGCTAATCTGTGACGGCATTCATGTCCACAGAGGATGGTTTGAGCCGGTTTACAGAATAAAGAAAAATAAACTGAATCTGATAACCGACTGTCTGCGTGCCTGCGGTCTGAAAGACGGAAGCTATGAGAGCGGCGGACTGAAATTTACTCTGAAAGGCAACGAATGCCGGCTCCCTGACGGCACCATTGCGGGAAGCGTGCTGAAACTCAACGCCGGGGTCAGAAATCTGTACAGAAGCGGCGTTCCGCTTAATGAGGCAGTCAACTGCGCATCACTCTACAATGCCGAGACTCTCGGAGTTGACGGTGAAAGAGGTCAGTTAAAGGAAGGACTTGTTGCCGATATAGTCGTCTGCGACAGCGAGCTTAATGTAAAAGAGGTCTACAAAAACGGAGAGCTTGCGTTCGGGGAGTAAATAAGCCGTATAATAAGGTCAATAAGTTGGTTTAATAAGACTGAATAAATTCCGGCAGAAAAGTAAGGTTTTCTGTTCTCTTTTGTGAAGAGACAGACTTTTACCCCTGCGGGAAAATGTATTTTTATCGGAAAAATGTAAAAACCTTTATCGAATCAAAAACCGCGGTTAT
Source organism: uncultured Clostridia bacterium (assembly GCA_944381095.1). Lineage (GTDB taxonomy): Bacteria > Bacillota > Clostridia > Oscillospirales > CAG-272 > SIG673. Next base: position 3,492 of record CALWJW010000059.1, read on the forward strand.
CTTGTGCCGCGGTTTTTTATTGTGAATTTGCTTTTGTTTAGGAACGTATAGTAAGCGCAACGGCATTTACGGCTGTGATTTTTGCTGAAAAAATTTATTTTACCCCGGATTTTAGGAAAAGTCGTGAAAAACGGCTCCGATAAACAGTACCGTCAAGAAAAAGGAAGTTTGCAAGGTATGCTGCTTTTATCCCGGAAGCCGTTGCTTTCCTCTTCTTAGTGCTCGATTTTTTGAACAGCGCCGGAAAACAGGCAGGGAAAAGTTATTTTTTTGCCCTTGCTTCCGCTTTTTTACGCAGTGCGGTATCGAGAATTCTCTTTCTCAGTCTGATGCTCAGCGGGGTTACCTCGACAAGCTCGTCCTGCGCTATGAATTCTATCGCATTTTCAAGCGTCATTTCGCGCGGAGGTGTGAGGATCAGTTTTTCGTCCGCTCCCGATGAACGGATCGACGTCAGGTGCTTCTGCTCGCAGACATTGAGCTCAATATTTCCGGGCTTCGGATTTTCTCCTATCACCATACCTTCGTACACCTTAGTTCCGGTAGTTATGAACAGGTCTCCCCTGTCCTGCGCTCTGTAAAGCGCATACGATGTCGCTTCGCCCTCGCTGAATGAAACAAGCGAACCGGTAAACCTTGTTGTTATCTCACCCTGATACGGTATATACCTGTCAAAAACGGTGCTGATAATACCTTCGCCCCTTGTATCGGTCAGAAACTCACTTCTGTAACCGAAAAGACATCTTGAAGGCACAAGATATTCTATGCGCATACGGTTTCCGCTTCTGCCCATGTCGATAAGGGTACCTTTTCTTGAACCCAGCTTTTCCATGACGGCTCCCTGTGCCGTTTCCGGAACGTCCACTATTACGCGTTCTGCCGGTTCGGTGCGGGCTCCGTTCTCATCGGTCTTGTACAGAACTCTCGGTGCGCTGACAAGCAGCTCGTATCCTTCTCTGCGCATTGTTTCGATAAGGATGGAAAGGTGCATTTCACCTCTTCCGGCGACAAGGAAGCTGTCTGCGGTCTCCCCGTCCTTTACCCTGAGCGAAACGTCACGCAGCGTCTCTCTGTAAAGCCGCTGTCTTATCTGTCTTGACGTTACCAGCTTTCCCTCTTTTCCGGCAAAAGGTCCGTCGTTAACCGAAAAAGTCATTTCTATTACCGGTTCGCTTATCCGCACGAAAGGAAGAGGAGTCGGATCGGCAGGTGAACATATCGTATCGCCTATCGTGATGTTTTCTGCGCCGGAAAAGCAGATTATATCACCTATTTCCGCAGTTTCGCAGGGTTGTCTGCGGAGCGCCTCAAACTGATACATCGACACTATCTTTGTTTTTACAGGCGGAGCTTCCGGGGTGTGATAGTTTGTTATCACAACCTCCTGGTTCTGCCGTATTCTTCCGCTTTCGATTTTGCCTATTCCTATCCTGCCTACAAAATCGTTATAGTCTATTGATGAAACAAGCAGTTTGAGCGGTGCGTCCGGATCGCCTTCAGGCGCCGGTATATATTCAAGTATTTTATCGAAAAGCGGTTTAAGATCGGTTCCGGGCACATCCGGGGAAAGCGACGCCGTGCCAGCCCGTCCTGAACAGAAAAGCATCGGGCTGTCAAGCTGTTCTTCGGTGGCGTCCAGTTCCATAAGCAGTTCAAGTACCTCGTCCTGTACTTCTTTAAGTCTTGCGTCGGGTCTGTCTATTTTGTTTATGACCACTATCACACGGTGACCGAGTTCAAGCGCTCTTTCAAGCACGAAACGGGTTTGCGGCATCGGTCCTTCCGCGGCGTCAACCAGCAGAAGCACTCCGCTTACCATTTTCAGTATCCGCTCTACTTCTCCTCCGAAATCTGCGTGACCGGGCGTATCGATTATGTTTATTTTTACGCCGTTATAATGTATCGACGTGTTTTTGGCAAGTATGGTTATTCCGCGTTCCCTTTCGATATCTCCGCTGTCCATAACCCTTTCGGACGTCTGCTGATTTTCGCGGTAAGCCCCACCCTGTTTGAGCATTTCGTCTACCAGCGTAGTCTTTCCGTGGTCGACGTGCGCTATTATGGCTATATTCCGCAAATCTTCTCTTTTCATACCAAACTTACCTGCTTTCCGGAAAACTGAATTTACTTATTTTAATATTGTACCCTATTTTTTTAACTTTGTCAACGGTTTTTCCGATTTTTCCCGGAATATTGTCAAAATATGACCGCTCAGCGCATTCAGGCTGTATCTATCCGAGTGACAAAAAGCAGACGTCGACATACTATTATATCAGACAGGGCAAAAAACCAAACGATATACGCCCTGAAATTTACAAGGAGGACTCCGCGATGGGATGCTTATGTCATTTGTTCGAAGACTACAAGTGTCTTTGGATTTTTATAATTGCTCTTCTGGTGTTCAGCTGTAACGGCTGCTGCAATGGCTGCGGCTGCGACTGAAAGGACTTTTAAATAACAGCACGGGGGGTGCCGCCTCAGCGGCGCCCCCGGATTTTTTATAAACAATATGACCGCAAAGCAGCTGCTTTGCGGTCATATTGTTTTCGGTTATTCCGACAGTCTGTAACCCACTGCCGTCAGCTGTTTTACATTTTCGTTCTGCATTATCTCGAAAAGAAGCTTCATGTGTGATACGAAAAGATATCTGCATTTTATCCTGTCGAGTATGCAGAGTATATCTTTCATTCCGGTTGCTCCTTCGCGGTAAGCCGTGGTCTGAAAGGTTTCGTTCAGCAGAACAAGAGAGTGCGGTTGGATGTTGTCAAGAATCTCGGTTATTTCCTGTACTTCTCCTTCAAACCGCCCCGCTTCGTCATTCTGTCCGAATTCCTTTTCCGCGGCTGAAAAATGCGTCAGTATTGACTTTCTCGGGCTGTAACTCATTGATTTCGCACAGACGAACAGTCCGCTCTGCGCGAAAAACGCCGCTGTTCCGACCGCACGCAGAAACGAGGTCTTCCCGCAGTTGTTTTCTCCTCTGATCAGCGCGCTGCGGTTGACATCGATAGTGTTTGTAACGATATCCGAGGCGTTTTTGCCTTCTGTAAGCAGCAGTATATCGGTAAGTCCCTCTGCTCTTAATATGTCTTCCTCGGTTCCGCAAAGCTCGGGAAAAGTTATATTCACACCGTGTTCTTTCAGTACTTTTGCAAGATCTGACGCTACGCGGAAGAATGTCAGCTCCTTTCCTATCTTGCTGAATATTTCATATATCGCACCCGCAATGCCGGAAAAAAGCGAGGACGCTTCCGACATGGCGTTCGCCAATGCCGTCTGCACGCAGTCTGACGCCGAATTGCCAATATCGGCTTTCGGGTTCCTTTTCTTTTTGTGAAATCCCGGGAAACCGGTTTTTTTTGCCTTCTTCGGGTCTGTCACCGACGCAAGCGACGCTTTTATCAGTCGCATTCCTTTGTCAAGCTTAGCGTTGAAGGTAAAGCTGTATTTGTCTGCCGTTTCGTTTCTGAACTCCTCGGCTGCCTTTTCCGCTTCTCGAATGCTTTCGTTTCCGCTTAGCGTTTTGCACAGCTCCTTCATTTCCGTCAGCGCCTTGCTTTTTACCGGGTACTTTTCAAGCAGTCTGTCAAGCTCTCCCAGATATGCTATTACGTTTCTCGCGTAATGTGCGTTGATGTACAGCTCCTCATATGCCGCATCGAGCATGGCGTCCGCGCTTGTCGGAAGTCCGTATCTGAATATTTCAGCCAATGTTTCCGCCGTCTCTGACGGCAGATTGTCGTATCCCCTGAATATCTGCGTCATTCCGTCCAGCAGTTCCGGTATGTTAAGGAAATCTTTCAGAATTTCGCTTCTGTGGGTTGCGTTTGCCGTATCTTCCTGTACTTCTGTCAGCACTTCGAGAAAATAATTGCGTTCCCGTTTGCTTGCCGATGTCAGCTCTGTTATCCGGTCAAGGCTGAGATCATATATCGTTTTTGAGCTTCGCCTCATTCGCTGCGGCGCCTTTTCTTCTGTATACAGCAAGCTGATTTTTTTCATTTTTAATCATGTCGTCCTTTTGTTTTCGCTTTTTTATCTCCCGTCAGGGAAGTCTGTTTTTTTGTCTGCCCGGTTATTCATATTTGTTTGTCACTGCCTTTTTATACCGGATTTTGTCTTTAACGTCATGTCTTGTGGATATTTTAGTTTTCTTTCCGGCAGACAAGCAAGTTTTTTGATCAAAGGAATGATTTTTGCTTGGTCAGAGCTGCTTGCTTGGTCAGAGCTGCGGCGCCTCCGGCGTATACGCCGGACATGGTTGCCGCGCTTTGCTTTGTCCGGTTCCGCCGCTCCGGGTTTATTCAAGCACCAGTTTGTCGGTATGAAGAAATGCGTTGGCGGCAACTGTGTCGGTCAGCGGTATGCTGACCGAGGCGCCGCATTTTGTGCAGTAAATAAGCACGGTATCAAGCTGAGAACCTACAAATTTGAATTCATAATGCCCGCCGTCAGGACATTTGCAGGATATGTTGCCTTCATCTTCAAGTTCACACAGCATAAAATGAACGATGGATTGCATTTCCGGGTCTGCAACGGACTGAGAATGTTCCTGGTTGTCAAGATCTCTTGCCTTGGCAAAGCTTTCAAAGTCAGCGACACCGGCACTTCTGAGAAGGCTGAGGAAATCACTGTCAGCCTGTTCTGCGGCTTTTGCGGCGGCTTTTTCCTCGCCTATGATGCAGATGTCGACTCCCGAGTAGGCACATGGAAAAGTGAGCACATCTTTACGGAAAAAGCTGCTTTTGTTTATGACATGACTGTGATCCTGACCGCATACAATACACGGAACGGTAATTCTGATCTTGCCGTCCGAGGTGCGTCGGAGTTCAGCCTGACTGCCGCCGCAGGGACATTTGAGTTTGAACAGATCTCCGGACAATGTGAAAACCCCGACGATGCTGAAAACCATTTTGCCGCATGCGGGGCAGCGGTAAGCGAAGGTGGATTCTGCGGAATTAAGTATCATTACAGTAAGTCCTTTCGGAAAAAAATCAGGATTCCGAAGATATTATATTCGGATCGGGAGAGTCCGGTGCGGAATGTTCTTCCGGGTAGCATACAAAGCTGTTTTTGTAAATGAGAACAGAATGCCGGGTTTTTTTGTCCGGATCACCCGTGTAATAAACATCGACGTAAAGCGCGTTTATCCCGTCAAGAGTAACGCCTTCGAATATCAGTCTGCGGTATGTGTAACCGAAGCGTTCTTTTTCAGTATAGCTGTAACCGGTTATTTCGTTATCGAAATTGTCTCTGAGACGGAAGCCGTAAATTTCCCCTTCGGCAGCCTTGGCGCCGGGAAAATCCTGTTCAAGATAGTTCAGTACACGGTTGTTATATCGGACTGTGAACTGGATCTGTCCGGCGTCCGGAATATAGTAAGTGCTGTAAACGGAAAACATGCCGTCGTCGCTGAAACTGTCCGAGGAAATGACGGTAAGAATTTCCGTCTGACCTTCGGAAGAATTGTAAACGGAAAGAAGATTATCGTTGAAGATAAGCTTTTTCATACTTGACGGAGGCTTTGATGTGAACATGCGTAAAAGCAGAAAAGCGATGAGAGCGACTGCAAAAATTTTAATCGCGGCGGAAAGGATTTTCCCGATGAGCCGGATTTTGCCCGGTTTACTCTCAGCGCGGGAATTTTCAGAATTATCGTACATGACAGATCTCCGGTTAAAATAAGTTGTACGGTAAAGAAACCGACACGGACATTGTACCATAAATTAACCGATTATTCAAGCAATTTTTTTCCGATACTCTTGACATATTATAAATATTTTGTTAAAATTAAAGTGTTAGCATAAAAGCGCAGAGGTGAAAACAATGGAATACCGCATATCGGATAAACTGGCATCCCTTAAACCGTCGGCAATAAGGGAGATATTCAAGAGTCTGACAAATCCTGAAATAATAGCTTTCGCGGCAGGAAATCCCGCGGCGGAGTCCTTTCCGACGGAATTTATACAGCAAAAAGCGGCGCAGATACTGAGAGAAAAGCCTGTGACTGCATTGCAGTACAGTATAACGGAAGGCTATCCGGAGCTGAGAGCAGCTGTTAAAAAGCGGCTTAGCGAAGCATTCGGAATAGACGGAGGGGATGATGAAGTAATAATAACTTCCGGCGGACAGCAGGGGTTGGAGCTTGTATGCAAAGTGATGTGTAATGAGGGAGATGTCGTTATAGCTGAGGATCCGAGTTTTATCGGAGCGCTTAACGGTTTCCGTTCAAACGGAGCAAAGGTCGTAGGAGTAGAGATGGAAAGCGACGGGATGAACGTCGGAAAGCTTGAAAAAGCACTGCGTGATAACCCGAAAGCCAAGCTTATATACATAATACCGACATTCCATAACCCCATGGGAATAACGACGTCGGAGGAAAAACGCCGTGAAATATACAGGCTGGCAAAGAAATACGGGGTAATTATTCTGGAAGATAACCCGTACGGTGAACTTCGGTTCGGCGGAAAAAACGTGCCGACGATAAAAAGCATGGACACAGACGGCATAGTTGCCTACTGCGGTTCGTATTCCAAGGTGCTTTCGTCCGGAATGAGGATAGGCTTCCTCTGCGCTCCGAAAGAAATAATCAGCAAAGCGGTCGTGGCAAAACAGGTCGAGGATGTACACACCAACATACTGTGCCAGATGATCTGCGAAAGCTTTGTGACAAGTGAATTTTATCTGCCTCATCTGGAAAAGATAAGAGAGCTCTACCGCAGGAAATGCGGACTTATGCTTGACGGCATAAAGAATTGTTTCCCGGAAAATGTTGAATATACTTCTCCTGAGGGAGGACTTTTCGTGTGGTGTACTTTGCCGGCGGCGGCGGAGCTGGGAGAATTTGTTGCATCGGCGCTTAATGAAAAAGTGGCGGTGGTGCCCGGAACGGCGTTCAACTGCGATGTGGATGCGCCGAGCAGATCTTTCAGACTCAATTACTCGACGCCGTCCGACGAACAGATAGTCAGGGGAACGGAAATACTCGGAAAAATCCTGAGAAAATACCGGTAATCAGACGGCGGATGCGGCAGCTGTGAAATTACGGTTTTCGGGTGAGATCCGGACGAAAGAAAAGACCGAAAGGAAATATTGCAATGAATCTTCCCAATAAACTAACCTGTTTGCGGATGGTAATGATACCGTTTTTTCTGTTTTTCATGGTGGTGCCCGAGGTACTGGGGGTCAGTGCTTCGAGGATCGTCTGTGCGGTGCTGTTTCTGCTGACGGCGCTGACGGATATGCTGGACGGGAAAATAGCAAGGAAGTATAACCTGATAACAGACTTCGGGAAGTTTATGGATCCGCTGGCTGATAAGCTTATGGTGTTTGGCGCGATGTTCGGCATACTGGTGCTGACATCGGCTGACAGCGGACTTGACCGTGAATTGTTCTCGGGTGTGACTGCTTCTTCGCTGTTTATGAGAGTTTTCGCTTTCTGTGCGTTTGTGATAGTGTTCAGGGAGCTTGCCGTTACGTCTATGCGTATGGTTGTCTCAAACGCTGACGGAATAGTTATAGCGGCAAATATTTTCGGTAAAATAAAAACGGTTTCGCAGATAATAGGAATTACGGTTATGATCATAGAGCCCTTGTTCAGTGATCTTCTGATAGCTTCATATGTGTTTTTGGCGGTTATGGTTGTGACCACACTGTTTTCCGGATTCAGTTATTTCAAAGCTTACTGGCCGCATATAAATTCAAATAAATAGCAGGTCGTTAACGTAGTTTGATCCGGAATACGGAGGATCGGCGCAAAGGCTTCTCAGACAGTGCAGTTCCGGTTGCGGAATTTGATTTTAGCTGTGCAACATTTTAATTCAGGAAGGAAAGAAAATAACAGTTATGGCGTTCACTTATTGTACAAATTGCGGTGAAAAATTCGACGACAGTTTGCCAAAATGCCCTCATTGCGGGTATGTGCGTTCAGGATTCGGGGCTTATTCAGAAAACGGCGGCGGACAAAACAGGGAAAACGGTAAAGATCAGAACGGTTACGGACAGGGCGGCTACGGTCAGAACGGCAACGATCAGAATGGTTACGGACAGGGTGGCTACGGTCAGAACGGCAGTGACCGGAATGGTTACGGGCAGGGCGGCTACGGTCAGAACGGCAATGATCAGAATGGTTACGGACAGGGCGGCTACGGTCAGAACGGCAACGATCAGAATGGTTACGGACAGGGCGGCTACGGTCAGAACGGCAGTGACCGGAACGGCTACGGACAAGGCGGCTACGGTCAGAACGGCAGTGACCGGAACGGTTACGGACAGGGCGGCTACGGTCAGAACGGCAACGATCAGAATGGTTACGGACAGGGTGGCTACGGTCCCGGCGGACCAAACAGCTACGGACCCCGCGGATATGGACAAAATGGTTACGATCCCGGCGGTTACGGGCAGGGCGGGGGATATTATCCGGGTGGAGGATGGAACCCGAAACCGAGCAAACGTCCGTTGAATGTCGGACAGCTCGCATTTTCGATAGTAAATATAGTTTTTGGAGGATGCTGCGGCGGATTTATACTCGGTATAATAGCTCTTGTCCTCACTATATCGGCAACAGGCGCAAGAGACGATAATGAGGAAAAGTCAAAGCTTAACACCGCAAAAACGCTTAACATTATCGGAATAGTTATAACGGTTGTCGCAACAGTCCTCACCGTCATCATCTATATCAACAACCCCGAGCTTATAGATATTTACTACCCCGTAAGCAATCAATAGTCCTCGGTTCCTGTTCGGTTTTTCAGAATTTACAACTGTTGTTGACTGACGGGAAAAGCGAAGGATTAAAATAAGCCGTTCGGCTTATCAGCGAGCATTCACTGCTCTTCCGTCGAAAGCCGGAAGTGCCTCGGTTCGTCCGGTAAATGCCGAAGCTTTTTTCGGTGGTTATGACGAAAGGAACTTTATGAATTTTATTTACTGTGAAAAATGCGGTCAGAAATTTTCGGATGAGTTTCCGAGATGCCCCTACTGCGGGAACGTCCGTGCTGAGTATATGTACCGGCAGACAGGTAACAACTGCTTTAACGGAAATAATCCTTACGGTAATCCAAATACGGAAAACCCGGACATAGGAAATAATCCCGGTCGGTTCCAATACCGTCAGAGACGGACTGTTGATGTGTTGCAGCTTGTGCTTTCAGTTATAAACATTGTTACGGGTGTGGGCTTTGTATTCGGGATTATAGCTCTGATTTTCACTCTGATTGCACTCAGCGCGGCGGATGATGCGGACGAAGCGTCAAAGCTGAACGTCGCAAAAGTAATGAATACGATAGGTCTTGTGCTTCTTATCCCGGTCGGTATGCTGCTAGGATATTGGTTCATGATGCTTTTTGTGTTTGCTTTGATATGAATATTCGGTTTTATAACGGGGCATCCGACTGATTTTTGCCGTTGCGTTTAAACGTCAGTTCCGGGTGCGATTTAACCCTTGTGATACTTTGTGTCATTTTGTGCATCTATATGTTTTTTTATTTGTCTCACCTTCGGGTAAATCTGACCGGGTAATGAATATTGTTTTTGCGGAAAGGTATTTATATGGCATTTACTTACTGCGTAAACTGCGGCGAAAAATTCAACGACGATCTCCCTGAATGTCCGTATTGCGGGCATGTCCGCGGACATGCCCGTGGGTATATGCATTCTGATGAAAAAGG
>CALWJW010000060.1 GCA_944381095.1 uncultured Clostridia bacterium
CATTCACCTTTCTTGAATTCAGAATCGCCTCCGCAATGCAAATATCGACAGGTTCTGTGATTTTCAGGTTTTCTTTTCCGCAGTCGACCGTCTTGACGGTGAATCCGGCGTGTTCCGCCATTCCGGAATCGTCGGTTACCACAATGGAGTCTTTCAGTGCGGTATATACAGAAGCACGGTAGATTTCAGTTTCGAATATCTGCGGAGTCTGAGCGAGGAAAACAGATTTCCTTTCCGGAGTGGAGGTGATATAACCGTCTGCACTGCATATTTTCACGGTATCGGAACTTTTGCAGCCTGCAATTGCCGCACCGCAGGCGACCGCCTGACGCAGTACGGATGTTATCATTTCGGGTGTTACCAGACATCTTGCGGCGTCGTGGATTGCCACGTGGGTGGTTTTATCGGAAATTTTTTTGAAGCCGCGCAAAGCGGAATCGGAGCGGGTTTCGCCTCCGGCGATAACGGCTTTGAGTTTTGATATCCCGTAACGGACGGAAATATCGTCGTACAGCGGGAGTTCATCTCTTTTCACACACAGGATTATTTCGTTTATCCGCCGGCAATTCTGGAACGCCAGGAGCGAATGAACAAAGACCGGTTTTCCGTCTAAATTCAGCCATTGTTTTGTGACATCCGAGTTCATTCTCGAACCGTTTCCGGCAGCCAGTATGACAGCGGAAACATATGTTTTTCTGAATCTGAGTTTTCTCAGGGCGTGCAACAGGCAACCTGAAAGTCTGTATTTTAGTTTTACCAAGGCGCACCTCACAAAAGACATTTTTTAATCCCGGATAATTATACCACAGTCCGGGACAAAAATAAAGCGCAAACAAGCAGTTGTGCAAAAATTTAATATTTATTAACAATATATTTCTAAATTAAACGTTTATATATGATAGTATAAAAGCGGCATATTCGGGCTCTGCAAACTTAAAAATCACTGGAAAGGAAGTGAGCCGGTGTGGAAAAATTTATAGATAATGCCGTGGAAAAGTTTTCTGTGTTTACGGCTTCCGATGCCGCCGATATAATCATACTCGGACTGATATTTTTCCTTGTGTACCGGTTTATAAGGCGGAGAAGGGCATTGCCTATCCTTATCGGTGTGGTGGTGTATGTCCTTGCGATGCAGCTTTTCGGTTTTATAGGTCTGAAAGCGACGTACAACCTGATGAAGTGGCTGACGGTTCCGGGAACCATCGTGCTTATAATAATTTTTCAGACGGACATCAGATCGGCGCTTGAAAAGATAGGAACGACAGTCATAAGTTTCGGGAAAATGCTGAAAAACAAAGTTTTTCCGGTACCGGGCAGTATGGAAGCTGAATCGATTGCAAAGGCGGTAATGAGGCTTTCCGCGACAAAAACCGGAGCGCTGATAGTCCTTGAAAGGAATACAGGCATTGAAGACATCGGTCAAGGCGGTACAAAGCTTGACGCAGTGATATCGCCGGAGCTGATATGCAATTTGTTTTTCTCACCCGCACCATTACACGACGGTGCTATAATCATCAGGAAAAAGAGAATAAGTGCGGCCGGGTGTTTCCTGCCGAACTACTCTGACCCGTCGCTGAATTCCAATTTCGGTTCCCGTCACAGAGCGGCGATCGGGATGAGCCGAACGAGTGACGCCGGGGTGATAGTGGTGAGCGAAGAGGACGGAAAGATTTCATATGCAAACGGCGGAGAGCTTTCAAGAGGTATTGATGAGGATACGCTCAGAGAGATACTTTTCACATATTACGGTGTTGCCAGAAGAAAACCGAAACAGAAATGATCGGCGTACCGTGCAGAAGAAAACGAGTGTGATCGAACTCTGCTCTTAACGTAACGGGGCGGATAACCTCAGATTGCCCGGAGAGATAACCGAAAAAGCAGAGGTTACAGGGTGCGGACTCAGTCGAAAAAAGCAAGTAGCCGGACACTGAAAGCACGGTGTAAAGCGGGTCAGGAAAAAACAACCGACAGTGAAAATCAGTTGTCGGCCCAGTTAATCCTTGTTTGTTTTTGAAAACCAAAAGGCACGGGATCGACAGTTGTACTCTCCGATGTTGTCGTTCAGAGTGTCAGAACATCTTCGGCATCAGCCTGCTTGTCGAACGAAACGGAGGTCAGAATGAACAATAACAGTCAGGAAAAAAAACTCAGACATAAGTCTTTTTTGATGAGATCTCAGGAGAGAACCGACTACAAGATAGAACCGGCAAAGGCTCTTGATTTTGTGGCGGCAATAGTCAGTCTTGCGGCAGCTGTTGCGGTATGGCTGTATGTCTGAACGAAAGGGCATTGAACAGTGGCGATTCTGATCATAAAAGACATCCGGTTGCCGATTACGGAGGATTCTGTTTCGGCAACCGAATTTGCGCATAAGAAGCTGGAAAAAATTTTCGGTCCGGGATTTGTGACCGGAACGCGGATATACAAGAAATCGGTTGACACGCGACACAAAAACAACATTACCTGTGTATACAGCGTTGCGGCAGAATGTGCCGCGATGCCGGACAGTGAAATTCTCGAAAAATACGGAATTACACCGGCGTCAGATGAAGAACCTGCGGTCGAGTACGGAGACAGATCGCTTGCCGCGCCGCCGTTGGTGGTCGGAAACGGCCCGGCGGGAATGTTTTGTGCGCTGATGCTTGCGGAGAACGGATACGCTCCGATCGTAATAGAAAAAGGCGACAATGTTCAGAAGCGTAAAGAAGCCGTAAAACGATTTTACCGGACTGGGCTTCTTGACGTTTGCAGTAATATACAAAACGGAGCCGGAGGAGCCGGAACATTTTCAGACGGTAAACTTGTAACAAGAGTAAACGACAGCCGGTGCAGATATGTGCTGAAAAGGTTTGTTGAAAACGGCGCTCCCGAAAGCGTTCTGACAAGCGCCAAACCTCACATAGGAACGGACAGGCTGACGGTAACAGTCGGAAACATCAACCGGCTGATAGAAAAAAGAGGCGGTAAAATACTTTACAGAACTTCACTGCTGGGATTTGTACGTGACAGAAACGGACTTATAACGGCGGTAAGAACTACCGGAGGCGAAATAGAATGCGGAGTTGTCATTCTCGCGACCGGAAACAGCGCCGGAGATATTTACGGAAATCTCGGAAGAGAAGGGATAAAGCTTACCGAAAAGCCGCTGAGTGTGGGATTGAGGATAGAGCATTTAAGATCAGAAACCGAGAGGTCGGTGTTCGGACAGGAAATCCTGAAAAAAGCCGAAAAGGATCAGAAGCTGCGTGAGCGTCTCGGACATGCGGAATACGCAATGTCATACAGGGAAAACGGCAGAGGAGTATACACCTTCTGTATGTGTCCGGGCGGAGAGGTAATAGCGGGTTCAAGCGAAGAAAACGGCATAGTTACCAACGGTATGAGTATGTACGCAAGGAACGGCAGAAACTCAAACTGTGCGGTTTGCGTATCGGTAATGCCGCAGGATGTGCGTGAATTCGGCTCAACAATGGAATTTTGCAGGAGCATTGAAAGGGCGGCGTACAGACTGGGCGGCGGAGGATACAGGGCGCCTGTTGAAACAGTTGCCGATTTTCTGTCGGGAAAAGAAAAAGGACTGTCGGCATCAAAAAAAATCGAGCCGACGTATATGGGCGGAAACGGGAATATTGCGTATGCTCCGTTAAACAGACTTTTTCCCTCGTTTGTTAACGATATGCTCAGAAAGGGACTGAGAGCGTTCGGAGGTAAACTTGAATGCTTCGCGTCCGGAGACGCGGTACTGACGGCACCGGAAACGAGGACCAGCTCTCCGTACAGGATAGAGCGGCTGGAAGACGGCAGCTCGGCTGACTGCGAAAATCTGTATCCCTGCGGCGAGGGGGCAGGATATTCGGGAGGAATCACAAGCTCGGCGGTAGACGGGATAGAAGCGGCACTTAACGTGATGAAAAAATATAAGCCGCGCGGAAGGTAATGCTGAGCCGGAACTGACAGAGAACGGTGTTTTAAGGAGCTCAGCATAAATTAAAGCCGCGACAGTGCCGGGATTCAAATGCGGAGAAAAAGATAAAGCATTTTTCCTGAAAAAAAGTAAAATGTCACAGCCGTGAGAAAAGTCACAGAAAAGAGGAAGCGTTTTGGAGCTTAAAGGAATAGTCAAGGAAACTGACGGAAAAGCGGCAACTGTAAAAGTGCTGAGAAAAGAAGCGTGCAGTCACTGTCAAGGCAGGATAGTTTGCGGAAGAGCGCAGAGCTACGAAATAAAGGCATTGAATGAAATCGGAGCAAAACCCGGAGATATTGTAAAAGTCAGCGGAAGCGACAGAGGAGTCCTTATGTACGCGTTTCTGCTGTTTATACTGCCAATTGCGCTTTCGGCGATTTGTTATTTTTCGCTGAGCGGAACAAACCGAAATTTGTCTTACATCGCGGCGGCAGTGGGCTTTCTGCTTCCGTACATCGCGGCGTTTGTAGCTGACAGACGGCTTTCCGGAAAGCTTTCCGTCAGGATAACCGAAATAGATACCGGAGAGGATACAGCAGAAGTCTGTGACGAATAAGCGAAAACTGAAATAAAGGAACAAAAGATAAAATGCCTAAAAGAAAAAAATGGCTGATAAGGGAGCGGACAGCGGAGAACGAGCGAAGAGCGGAGGAGATACAGAAAGCGAGCGGGCTTGAAAATGCGCTTGCGAGGATATTGGTTGCAAGAGGATATGACACGCCTGAAAAGGCGGCTGTTTTTCTTTCAAAATCAAGTGAACTGATGTATAACCCGTTTCTTATGAAAGATATGGAAGAGGGAGTCAGACGGACGCTTTCGGCTATCAGAAACGGGGAGAAGATAACAGTATACGGAGATTACGACGTAGACGGAGTATCAGCAGTGAGCGTTTTGTATCTGTATCTCAGGGAAGCGGGAGCAGATGTCGGGTATTACATACCAAACAGGTGTACGGAAGGGTACGGTATGAATATTCCGGCAATAGACATGATAATCTCAGACGGAACAAAACTGATAATAACAGTTGATACCGGTATAACTGCGTCGGAAGAGGCTGAGTATATAAAGAGCAAAGGAGCCGATCTTATCGTAACGGATCATCACGGATGCCACGGTGTACTTCCTGACGCAGTGGCAGTGATAAATCCCAAAAGAGAGGACGATGAGTACCCGTTCAAAGAACTTGCGGGAGTAGGTGTGGTGTTCAAATTCATAACTGCGCTGGAATTTCTGATACAGGAGGAAAGACTGTTCGGAGGCGGCGGAGGACTTGACATAAACGAAAGAATGTCAAGAATGACCGCATGCGAAAACTGCAATTTTCTTGAAAAGGTGTGTGAGGGTTACCTGGATCTCGTGACGCTCGGCACAATATCCGATGTCATGACGCTGACTGACGAAAACCGTCTGATATGCTGGTACGGGCTTTCGATGATAGAGAAAAAGCCGAGACCGGGACTGACCGCGCTAATGGATATGGCAGACGGAATGAAAAGTCGTAAATATCCAAAAAAGAGAAAGATAAGTGTGGCGTATATCAGCTTTACGGTATCGCCGAGAATAAATGCCGCCGGCAGAGTATCCGACGCTCAGGCGGGAGTCAGATTGCTGATAACCGAGGATAAAAAGGAGGCCGAGGAGACGGCAAAACTCCTTTGTGAGCTGAATTTGCAGCGACAAAGCGAGGAAAACCGTATAACAGCGGAGGCAACTGAGATTGCCGAGAGGGAAGATGTTTTCGGAAGAGATCCCGTAATGGTGCTCAGCGGAGAAAACTGGAACCACGGTGTCATAGGGATAGTAGCGTCCAGGCTTACGGATAGATACGGGGTGCCGTGCATACTCATATCGGTCGAAAACGGAATAGGAAAAGGCTCCGGCAGGAGCATAAAAGGGATAAATATTTCTGAGGCACTGGCGGCTTGCGACGATCTTCTTGAACGGTACGGCGGTCATGAACTTGCGGCGGGACTGACACTGAAAGAGGAAAAAATCAGAGAATTCAGAGAAAGAATATGCGCATACGTAGCTAAGGTGACCGAAGGGCAGAAGCCTGAAACGGGTATAAGCATTGATACCGAGGTAACGCTTGATGAAGTTACGGAAAAGCTGGCTGAGGAAATGTCTCTGCTCGAACCTTGCGGAGTAGGAAACCCGGAACCGGTGTTTCTTATGAAAAATGTGCCGGTTCTGTCAGTTGAGCCGATGGGAGAAGGAAGGCACACAAGACTGACAGTCGGAAGTGCGCTTGATCCCAAAACGGCGCTTGTGTTCGGACTTTCACCGAAAGAAACCGATATATGCGAAGGCGATACTGTTGATATGGTGTTCAGGGTACAGCTAAATGAATTCAGAGGAGTACGCAATGAGCAGCTTATTTTAAGTGACGTACGGATCCATAACGACTCGGAATATTTCGCGGCGGAGATGAAATTGCTGTCGGATTTTGAATCAGGAGAGGCTGAAAATATTCCCGGTGAAAGGATACTGCCGGGCAGAGAGGATTTTGCGGCGGTTTACAGGTCGGTTTGCGACATCAGTCCTGAGGGAGAGACCGTTTCGCTTTATCGCTTGTACAGGAAAAGCAACGGAATTTCCGATAAAGAGATAGGAGCTGCCAAAATTAAAACGGCACTCATGATTTTTGCGGACGTCGGATTGGTAAGATGTGAGGAATTGCCGTATGAGGGATACAGCGGGACGCAGGTTTACAGGATAAAGCCGGTGAGAGTTGAAGGAAAGGTGAATCTGTACGGAACGCCGAGATACAAAAAGCTGAAAAGCAAACTCGGCGGAGAAAGGGGAAGCGCAGATGATTTGCGTGATACAGCGGGTTGACGGAGCGGAGGTCAGAGCAGACGGAAAAACCGTAGGTGAATGCGACAGAGGGCTTTTAGTGCTCGTATGCGCCGTGAAAGGGGACACTGCTGAAACCGCCGGACGGGTTGCCGCCAAAATAACCGCAATGAGAATTTTTGAAGACGAAAACGGAAAGCTCGGAAAAAGTGTAAAGGATATAAGCGGAGAAATACTGGTCGTGTCGAATTTTACGCTGTGTGGGAGTTGCAGAAGAGGAAACAGACCTGATTTTTCGGCGGCTGAGAGATCTGAACCGGCGGAAAAACTCTGTGAGCAGCTTATAAATGAGCTGAGAAACTCGGGAGTGAAGACCGCAAGCGGAGAGTTCGGGGCAGAGATGAAAATAAAATGCGGACTGTGCGGACCGGTAACCGTAATACTTGATTCGGAAAAGGATTTTCCGGCAAAGTATGCATCGGAGTAATCAAATCGGAAAATAACTCTTGTAAGTTCCGTGAGATAGTTACTGATCGCTTTTGAGTTTTCGGGAGAGAAGAGAAAAATACGGTCTGACATATAGAGTTGGTTCCGGCTTGCCGTTCCGGAAACCGGCGGATTACGGTCGACGGTCAAAAAACACAATGACCTCAGATAAGCTGAAAGGACATAACAATGAAACTGTATATCGAGGGCGATATAAACGAATATTACGCGCAGACGCTTTGTATGCTTTTTTTCCCGGGAGCGAAATTTTCTCACGACGAAGAGCTGACGGAAAAATCAGATGTTGTCCGTCTGAGTCTTATTGAGACAGACAACGGTGTAACAGCAACAGCCGAGATGAGGAGCGGCGGAAAGACTGCGATAAAGGAAAGACATGAGGAATACAGAGAAGGGCTGACAAAAACGAGAACGGCAAAAATTGCCGTCGGAGTGGCAGTTCTGGCAGCGGGCGAGGAGATATTCAACTGTACGCCGCCCTGGGGTATAATGACCGGAGTAAGACCGGCAAAAATAGTCGCGCCTATGGTAAGAGAGCAAATGAGCTCTGCGGAAATCAGGAATGTGCTTTGCAGGGATTACTTCCTTAATCCGAAAAAGGCAGCGCTTCTGACGGAAATAGCGAAGAAAGAAGCGAAAATAATAAAAAAGACGCCGCAAAACAGCTGTTCTGTATACATATCGATACCGTTCTGCCCGAGCAGATGTACTTACTGTTCATTTGTGTCGTATTCAACAAAAAGGCTGCTGTCACTGATAGATGACTATCTTGTCAAGATTCAGAATGATATTGACCTGATGTTCGGAAAAATAAAAGATTTGGGATTAAGCGTGGCGACTGTATACATAGGAGGCGGAACTCCCACTGTACTGTCGGCAAGACAGCTGACTCAGCTTTTGGCGAAGATAACCGAAAACCTTGATCCTGCGACACTGCTTGAATTCACCTGTGAAGCGGGACGCCCGGACACGGTTACAGCGGAAAAAATGAAAGTTATAAAATCATACGGAGTAACGAGAGTAAGCGTAAATCCCCAGACGCTTAACGATATGGTGCTTGAAAGTATAGGAAGAAAGCACACGACGGAAGATTTTTTCAGAGCGTATAATACCGCAAGGGAGAGCGGCATAAAATATATAAACACGGATCTTATAGCCGGATTACCGGAAGAAAGCTTTTCGAGTTTTTCCGATTCGGTGGACAGAATACTGAAACTCAGACCTGACAATGTGACATTTCACACATTTTGTGTAAAAAAAGCGGCAGAAATACTGAAAAGCGGAAGCAATGTGTATTCGCGTACCGGCGGTGAAACGGGTAAAAGCGTCGACTATTCACAGATAGCGGCGGGACTTGCCGGTTACAAGCCATACTATATATACAGGCAGAAAAACACCGTGGGAAATTTTGAAAATGTCGGATATGCACTGGAAGGAGCCGAGGGGCTGTACAATATCTACATGATGGAAGAGGTACACTCGGTCATCGGGGCAGGAGCCGGCGCGGTGACAAAGCTGGTTTCCAAAGACAGGAGTGTTATAAAACGTTTCGCAATGCCGAAATATCCCTATGAATATCTCGGAAGCAAGGACAGCAGATCGGAAATATTCAGAGACAGAGACGCGGCAATGGAAGAATTTGCGAGGGAATATTTATGATGCGGATGGCGGTAGAAAAATTCTAACGTTTTTACGGTGCGTGTAAAATGAAGCGTTTGTTTCAGATCAGTTCCGGAAAGCTTGCATCAGTACATCTGATCAGCAGCCGTCTCTGAACGGAAAAATAAAGATTGGAACTGCCGCGCAGTTCATTTTCAAACTGACTGCGCCCGGAAAATGCGTAAGTAATACTGAAAGGATCGGGAATGATTGCAAAGACCAAATTCTGCGGAGAAGAAGAAAAGAAAGAATACGTAAATTTTTGCGAGCGTGAGTTTGAGTCACGGGTAGACGCGATATTAAAGGATATTTGCGCTCAAAGCGACGTCAAGTACATCACGCTGAGCGGACCGACATGCTCCGGAAAGACGACGGCATCCAAAAAGCTGATCTCAGAATTTTCGGAGAGAGGAAAACGGCTGAAAATTATATCGCTTGACGATTTTTTCAAAGACAGAAATACGCTTGAAGCTCAGTCGGAGGGCAAACGCCTTGATTTTGATTCGGAGAAGGCGCTTGATCTTGATGAACTCGGGCGCTTTATGGATGACATTCAAAGTAAAGGAAAGGCAAGACTGCCGAAATTTGATTTTGACAGTGCAGCAAGGACTCATTTTGAGGACTTTGACGCCCGTGACGCCGATCTGCTTGTTTTTGAGGGGATTCAGGCGATATACCCGGCATTCACACGGCTTTTCAGGAGCGGTGCAAAAAGAAAGAGTATATTCATAAACGTTTTTGACAATTTTATTGTCAACGGAAAAGAGATCAGCGCAAGAGAGATCAGGCTTTGGCGAAGGATAGTCAGAGACTATAAATACCGATCGGCTGACCCGGAATTTTCCTTTTTCCTCTGGGAGACGGTAGTGGAAAATGAAAATATAAATATACTGCCGTACGCTGACAACAACGATTATCAGATAAATTCTGCGATGGGCTATGAACCGTGTATGCTGAAACCGGAACTTGAAAATTTGCTTGAAAGCATAAGCCAAAAATCACTCTATTACAAAAAAAGCCGGGAAATACTATCAGCCGTCAGGGGAGCGGACAGTATAAGCATTGATTATCTGCCCGAACATTCGCTTTACCGCGAGTTTGTATGAATTTGTATTAAGGTACATGTAAAGTCGTGTTGCGGCAACCCCAGACGAATTTACGGCATAGGTCAAGAAGACATCAGTCTTTGGCAGCTGTCAGGATTTAGTCCGTAAAACTTAAAAACTGTTACCTGAGTGCAGTCTGTGATTTTCAAAAACAGCTGACAGTGTGTAGTTCTCAGAACTTGAAAATTACTACCCGGATGTGTTCAGTAATTTTCAAAAACTTCTACCAAACGTAGTCTGTAAAGCTTCAATACAAATGACCCGGAATCCTTCGGGATCCCGGGTGTTATATAAACGCGCTTTGACCGTGGCTTGAATTCTGTGATTCCTTTTTTTTAAAACGACGGGCAACGGCGCCGGCGCGGAATTTTCCGGCTTTTATATAATATGTCGCAAACGGTAAAAGTGAGACGGATTATTCGGGCTGAAAACTGTCGCGCAAGTCTGTAATGTGCTTTTTTTCGTGGATCTGTTATAAAAACAAGACAGCAGGTGCTTTGATTTTATAGAAAAAAAGTAGCGGTAATATTTCTTCAAGACCGATACAAAAAAGTCCCGGGAGCATCATGCTTGGAGCCGGAACGCATAATGAACGCGGAAAAAATCAGTTTTTTGCCGTTGTTCGGACTCCTGAACCATCACATTTGCACCGGGAAAGTCAAATGGCAAATTTTATCCGTAATATCGGAAGCACCGGAAATTTATTATGCAGGAAAAGGACAGTAAAAATGATAAAAGTTTCACCATCGCTGCTCGCGGCGGATTTTTCAAGACTCGGGGAAGAGGTAAAGAAGGCAGAGGCGTCGGGAGCCGACTGGCTGCATCTGGACGTTATGGACGGGATGTTTGTTCCGAATATATCTTTCGGACCTTGCGTGATAGAATCTTTACGTAAGATAAGCGATCTTTATTTCGATGTTCATCTGATGATAAACGAGCCGGTAAGATACATAGAAGATTACCGGAAGTCGGGTGCAAACGGAATAACCGTACATTACGAAGCATGCGGTGACGTTGAAAAAACACTTGCGGCGATTAAATCTTACGGTATCAAGGCCGGAATTTCGATAAAGCCCGCAACACCGGTTTCAGTACTTGAAAAGTATATAAAGCTGTGCGACCTTGTGCTCATTATGACAGTCGAGCCGGGGTTTGGCGGACAGAAGCTGATAGAGTCAACGGTGGAAAAAATAGCAGAGGTGAAGAAACTTTGTGAGCGTTACGGTAAAAACGATATCGAGATAGAAGCAGACGGCGGGATTACTCCCGGAAATCTTAAAATGCTGGCAGAAAAGGGACTGACTGTTGCCGTTGCCGGTTCAGCAGTGTTCCGTGCGGAAGATCCCGCGGCAGTGATTGAAAAAATGAAAAATATAATTTGACGGAAACAGTTTACAAAAACAAAAGTATGTGATATAATACGTTTAGAAGTTAAAACTGAGGTAATAATAAAAGCAGGCGGATAGATGAAAGGAGAAGTAAAATGAAAAAATCCGGTTCTTTAATAAAGTTTCTTATAGCTTGCGGTATAGTGATAGCTGCCGCTACCGCAATAGCGGCGATATTCAGTCGCATGCACAATAAACTCAGAAGGTCAGACGAAACTCCGGATGACTTGGACGACGAAGACTGTTGCGGATGCGACGGAGGAGCCTGTGAGGGTTGCACTTCGGCTGAATCCGTAATGACCGACAAAGCGGATGACGAGGATAAAGATACCAAAGCCAGCGCAGAAAACTAATGCAAATTACGGCTTTATTGCAGATTCCTCAGATTGTTTCTGAGATCAAAGTCATGTTGATCGGTCTGTAAAAGAGTTGCTTTCAAGTAATGCTTGCTTGAAATAACCGCAGATAGCTGACTTTCATTACAGAAGGATTTTCAGGTTGTGCTCTTGATGGACTCAGGCTCTGTCATCTCATAGAAAGATATACACGAAGACACCCTTTGCGGTAAGGATCCCGCAAAGGGTGTCTTTTATTTCGGAAAATTTTTTAATTCTGTTAATTCTGAAACGGATACTATTGTCGGACAGAGGTGAAATACATGATTGATGAAAATAAAAGCGGATAAGTAAATGATAGGGTGACGGATTCTGTTAGCAATGCGACAAAAAATCAGCCGTGTAAGAAATGAACGAAACCGAAAGGCAAAGGGTAAAAAACAAAGCCGGCAATCCGCAAGTCAGGCGATCAGTCAAAATTAAATGTAAAGCATTGACCGACATTAGCGGAAGACGTCTGCGCTCAGGAGCGAAAAAAAGGAAAGCGGTCAAATTGAATCACTTTGAAGGTGAAAACACAAACAAAAATGCAATGGTCTCAGACTGTTATTTGCGTAAACGTATGCCTTTCAGACAGACAGGAATGAATTAGAAAATTCAGAATCAAAATGTTTTTTTCTGACGCAGAACCATTCTTTTTTTTCGTTTTTTGGGCATCGGTACAACCGGATCTTCGGTGCCGAAATACTGTGTAATAGCCTCTTTAAGTTTTTCAACGGCTTCTTCGACGCTGATCTCTTTAAGCATCGTTGCGGCGGCGTTGTAATGTCCGCCGCCTTTAAGCGCCTCCATTATCAGCTGAACGTTGACGCTTCCGTCAGAACGCGCGGAAATGAACACGTCATTAAGCATTTTTGCAACGACAAAGGAACCGCGTATTTTTTTGATATTGAGCAGACGGTCAGCCGTTTTAGCAGCAGTGATCCTTTTTGCAGGAGAAGATTCACTGCCGGTTTCTTTGGCGATAACAATGAAGTCGTGAAATATTTCAAGGTCAGTGGAAAAAGCGCTCTCGCTTCTGAAACCGTCAAGGTCGATTTTAAACAGCGCCTGAGCCTTGTTAGGATCGGCGCCGTTGTTTCTGAGATAGATGGCAGCGCCGAAGGTGGGAACGAGCGCGTTGCGCGTAAAGCTTTTGGTATCAAGCAAAATACCCGCGAACATTATATCTGCTTCTTCGTGATGCAGTCTGGCATTTTCCGGAAGTTCAAGTTCCAATATCTCCGAAACAAGTTCGCAGGCGGAAGACGCCGAAGGAACAATAAGCGGTTCGCACTGACCCGGAACCGACTCAGGAGTCTTTTCGCTCTGTC